>CAZNDR010000013.1:0-1750 GCA_964571835.1 uncultured Cytophagia bacterium
CCACTGATGATAATTCCATTTCAACCTTAGTGGACGATGGCAACGATGCGCGCGATCCCGTATTTTCTTCATCAGGAAATGATATATTTTTTAGCTGGGATCGCTCTGGGATTTTTAACATTTATTCCATCGACATGACAAGCAAAAAAATCACTCAATGGACCAACGTTCTCGGTGGCGCTTTTATGCCGGCAGTTAATAAAAACGGACAATTGCTCTATTGCGACTTTAATGCCAAAGGCTACCGCATCGCCAAAATGGATAAGCTTTTGCCCGTGAACGAAACGGTTTCCGAATATCTTGCCTATGAGAAAAATTTCAAGGTCGCTTCACGAGACACAGGCGAGCTTTCACGGTTTGCTAGCTCAATTTTGCCCAATTCTTTAAATTATGATGACACGGTGGTGCCAGAATATTCACACCAGCCTTATAGTCTGACCTACGGCGCCATCAGTTTTCTACCCAGAATTATGTTTGACTATGGCACAACAAAATTTGGCAGTTATTTCTACTCAAGTGATGTGCTCGATAAATATAATATTTTTGGCGGCTGTGCCATTAACCGAGATTTGGATTACGACCTTTTTGGTTTTATCAATTATCGCCTCTTTCGCCCCACGGTATTTCTGGAAATTTATCATCAAGCTCGGCACCATTCTGATTGGGATGACTGGGCGCTCACGCCAACCGATACCGTTTATACCAAATTCAATTACTTGTACAAATTGACAGAAGTGGATTTTGGATTGGATTTCAAACTCACTGATTCACAGAGTCTGCGCACTGCTTTTATCTACAGCCAATATCGAGCCACCACCCAGCCGAAATACCAATATCAGGGATTTGAATTTCCTTCCACCAGCTACAATTATTATATCGGCAGATCGTTGCAGCTTGCCTGGACTTACCAAACCGTGGTACCGAGTGCAAGCTCTGAAATTAATCCCGCTCAGGGCCGGTCAATTTCTTTTCACTATAACCAGGAATTCGATAAATTTATCAATGATTTTAAATTGACCAAATATGGCACCTGGGCTGAAGCGTTTGATAATTACAATTATGCTAAGATTGAGTTGGATTGGAGAGAGTACATTCAATTTTGGAAAAAGGGCAATCACGCCGTGAGCTTTCAATTCCGGGGCGGATGGATTGACCGCCCCACTCACGAATTTTTCAATTTTTTTGCTGGCGGCCTTTTAGGTTTGCGCGGTTATCCGTTTTACAGTATTGAAGGACGCAAAATGCTTATCGGCAAAGCAGCCTATCGTCTGCCAATTTTTAAGCAGCTGGATTTTCGTTTTCTCCATTGGTATTTCGATAAATTATATGCTGGAATATTTTATGATTATGGTAATGCGTTTGATGAAGACAAAATCCAGCTGGCTAATTTCAAAGAGGACATGGGGATTGAGTTAAGGTTGGACATGTTTTCTTTTTACAATTTTCCTACCAGAATATTTTTTGATGCTGCCTATGGCTTTGATAGTTTTACCAAAACAGAAAAGTTAAACAGCTTAAAATTAGATTACGGAAAAGAGTGGCGTTATTATGTTGGTGTTACTTTTGGATATCTGGACTAAAACTCGAGTTTGCTGCTCTGAATGAATAGATTTGCTCAGCGGCATAAAATTCTTAAACTTGGCTTGGGAGATTGAATAGAAAATATCTTGGATAATCAAGAGCTCGAGGTGTTTTTATTTAGCTGCAGCTCTTGAGTGCATCTAGAAAATATTATAAGATTGAGAACCAA
>CAZNDR010000013.1:1850-20064 GCA_964571835.1 uncultured Cytophagia bacterium
TATTTAGCTGCAGCTCTTGAGTGCATCTAGAAAATATTATAAGATTGAGAACCAACTTGAAGGGAGTTATTTTATGAACAGGCTAATCACTATTTGTCTTGGCTTATTAGTGCTGGGAACAAATGGCTTTGGTGGTGACTTGTTTGATAAAGACAATATAAACTATTTTTATCTGGCGCCATCTAAAATGTCTCGCCTGGCGACGGTGTACTTTAATCCTTTATCGCAGGCCTATCAAGATACAACCACTGTGGTGACCAGAGAACAGCAATTAGCTATGCTGCCTGGCTACAAGTTGCCGAAAAAAGCACTGCTGTTCTCTGCGCTGATACCTGGCTCAGGTGAATTGTACGTAAATTCCTATTTAAAAGCAGCAACGTTTTTTCTGATTGAAGCTGGTGCCTGGACTTTTTATGGTATCTACACAAAAAAAGGCAATGAAAAAACAGATGAATTTGAGGCGTATGCCGATAAGTATTGGAATCCAGAAAAATGGAAAAGCTGGTACGATGGCATTGATCCCGCCAAGCAAGAACAATTTACTCATGCCAGCAACATGTTAGAATTACTCGCCGAAGGAAAAAAGACCCAACAATACTATGAAATGATCGGCAAATACGCCGAATTTGTGGTCGGTTGGGAAGGAGCACGAAACGATTTGATTTATGAGGAATTAATGGAGTACAGGCGAAACAAGGTTCCGATTGCTGATGATTACATGGATATGCGAGCTGAAAGCAATGATTTATACGGTTTAGCACGCACCGGCACCACTATTGCCATGATCAACCATTTACTCAGCGCTATTGATGCCGCCTGGTCCGCCAAATTACACAATAACAGATTACTGAAAACCTCCCTGCGAATGGAACAAAAGCACTACGTCAACAATATAGTTCCTGTTTTGTCCCTCAGGTTTAATTGGTAAAACTCATGAGACTGAATACAACATTTTTTTTGGTTCTGCTATTGCTGTTTCCTGGCGTGGTTGGCTATAGTCAAAAAAGGATTCCGCCGCCGGAAGGATATTTTTTCCCTACCCCACTTTCAGTCGAACAAGCGCGCCTGGGAAAGAGTCGAATAACTTGGCCGCTATATTCCTCATTAAGTTTTCAGCAGCCGGCGAAGCATGATAATAACCAGGCGACAGAAGGTATGTCCAAGCAAAAAGGTAAAGCCTTCATTCGATCGCTGCTATTGCCGGGAGCTGGTGAGAAGTATCTGGGCAAAAAATCAATCGCCAAAGCTTTTTTGATTACCGAAATTACTTTGTGGGCTGGTTATTTTGCCTTCCAAAAATATGGCGATTGGATTCGCGATGATGCCTATGCGTTTGCGGCTACCCACTCTGGTGCGTTGACTGAAGGTAAGCCGTCTCAATTTTTTGTTGATATTGGCAACTATTCAGATACAAATACCTACAACGACGCCAAGCAGCGCATGCGCCAATTTGATAAAGTCTACAATAGCGAAGAATATTTCTGGCAGTGGGATGAAGATTTGCATCGTCGCCAATTTGAAAACATGAGAATCGCTAGCGATCGGGCGATCAATCGCTCGGTCTTTGTGTTGGGCGGCATCTTTGCCAATCACTTGCTGAGTGCTGTTGATGCGGTTTGGCAGACCCATCGTTACAATAAAAAAATGGATCAGCATAAAGCAAAATCAATTTCTGTCAACATCCAATCGAATTATCCAAGTTGTGGAATGAGTCTTCATATTCAGAAACTTTTTTAGCAGTAGTTCATCTAAAATTTTGTTTTTGAACTGCAAGGCGCGAGTAGCTGAGTGCTCACCTTTTTTTGTATTGTTTGAAAAAATTAATGCGCTGACTTTCGATACAAGACTAATGTGAGAGGGTTTTATTATGGAAAATGTTGTAATTATCGGCACTGGACCGGCCGGATTAACTGCTGCAATTTACGCGGCACGAGCAGAGCTGTCGCCAGTGGTATTAGCCGGGGATACGCCCGGCGGGCAAGTAACGATTACTGAGACACTTGACAATTTTCCTGGCTTCCCAGAAGGGATAGCCGGTTTTGAATTATTTCAAAATTTGAAAAAGCAGGCAGAGCGCTTTGGCGCACAGATTGTTTCTGAAACTGCTGTCTCGGTCGATTTTTCAAAGCAGCCATTAAATGTAAAAACACGGACGACAAAATATGACACCAAGGCAGTAATTATTTCTACCGGCTCTGATCCAAGAAAATTGAATGTTCCCGGAGAAAGGGAATTTGTTGGCAATGGTGTTTCCTATTGCGCGACTTGCGATGGATTCTTTTTTAGAGGCAAAGAAGTGGTGGTGGTTGGCGGTGGCGACAGCGCCGTGGAAGAAGCGCTATTTCTGACCAAGTTTGCCACCAAAGTGACTATCGTACACCGCCGAGATCGACTGCGAGCTCATGCCCACCTGCAGAGCCGTGCTGAAAAAAATGAAAAGATAACTTTTGTGTGGAATTCAGTCGTGACAGAAATATTAGGCGATAAAGAGACTGGCGTTAATAAGGTTAAATTGAAAAATGTAGCCACGAACGAAGAATCCCTGCTCAAAACGGATGGCGTTTTTATTTTCATTGGTCATATTCCCAATACACAAATTTTCAAAGATAAAGTTGAATTGGATAAATCTGGAATCATCGTCACAGACAGCAGACAAAAAACCAATATCCCGGGCGTCTTTGCTGCTGGCGATGTGCAGGATAACCTCTATCGCCAAGCCATAACTTCAGCCGGCTCTGGCGCTGCCGCGGCCATGGAAGCAGAAAAATTTATTGCTGAAATGGAAGGAACGGCTTATCCGGGTAAGATGGAATAAAAAATGGGAGATTACCCAGAAAAATTTATTGTGCTAGGTTGAAAAGAGCAGGCTACTAAAAAAGCTTTTGCCCGTGAACAGTGGGGTGCCGCCATTTACAAGGATATTGCACTCCAATTGGCGGCTTTAAATTGTCAAATAAGTTTATTTTTTCAATGCTGCCTTGGAAAAAGTGAACTCTGGGATGTCGGCATCAAATTCTACTGAAATGATCTCAAACTCTGTGCCCAAACCGCCTTTTAGCTCATCTAAAAAAACAGCTCGTTTAGCGATCCAACGCTGATTCATTCTTGCTATTTCTTTAATTTCCATTTTCTTGAGCAGCTTGCCGCTTTTGGCGTAACGCTCTTCCTTTAAAGGCAGGTATCGTTCTTTATCCACCCAGATTTTTCTGGCGCTGTAAGCGATATCATTTTTTGCGGCCTGCAAGTCGAGCACCCAACAGGAACGACTATTTATTATTTCCTCGCCAACGTTTTTCGCTAAGTAAGCAGAATGCAAAATTGGGTCCTCCATCATATCTTCATAAGATAAATCTGATCCCATGACTGACTGGCGCAGCATATGGCCGGAAATTTTTATGATTCGATCAGTGGAGGGTGAGTAGGTCCAGAGTTGGTCTTCAAGTTTTAACATTTTCGTGCCTTGCTCACGCGCTGGCGCTAAAAAGTGAGTGAACGATCTCTTGGTCCCTTCGATCCACGATTTCGCTTCCATCGTGCGGCTGCTGCGCCGACCATGAATAGTCATCTTCGAATGAATGATTTTGTTATCTGAAGTCATATTTTCATCCAGCTTTATTAAAATTGCTTCAGCGGATGGCACTTGAGCCATTAAATTTAATGCGCTGAACAGCATAAAAGCGCCTATCATTTTTTTCATGCTTCCAACTCCTTAAATAATTGTGCTGTCTGCCGTTTAAAGATACCTACTCCAGCGATAGCAGTGCCTAAAATCATGGCCAATAATCCGGGAATGAATCCAATAAAATAGCTGGTTGGACTCACTTTCGCCCGCAAAACATTGGAGACAAGCAGCGACGATTGCTGAGTGATCGAAGAAATATCAAATCCTTTTATTTGAAGATAATATGAAACAGCCAGGCCAAGCGCTGTACCAAGCGAAGAACCAATCAAGCCGATCATGATTGATTCGAGAAGAAGTGAACGAAAAATATGCCCTTTGTGTTCGCCTATGGCTAAGCGGATTCCAATTTCTCTGTAGCGTCTCAAGCTTCCCATCAGACCGGCATTCCACAAAACAAGCGACATCGCGAAAAGAAAAATGCCAATAATAGCGCCAGAAAATCGAGACAACATGTCCAGAATTTCCGCCAAACCACTTTCATCACGCAAAGTAAACATGGTCAAAGCAAACTCGTTGCTGGTATCTGGATAGGCGGCATTAAAATTTGCCGTTATCTCATCAGCTTGCTGCTGGCTATAAAAAGCATTTTTAAAAAATCCCAAGATTTCTCCTGCTCCATCTGGCATATCTAACGCTGTTTGCATGTCGCTAATGTCCGCAATCATGGCGCCACGGTCCATTGCCGTAATGCCAAATTCAACTGTACCCGCTATGGTAAAATTTTGCATTGTCAAACCACCGTGCATGGTGGAGCTGATGAGTGTGGCTGTTTCGCCAATTTTTAGGTGGAGTTTTTGGGCGAATGATTTACTGATAAGTATTTCCCCCGGCTTTTGGGGAAGAAAACCAGAGGCAAGGGCATTATTTAAATTCAAATTTTTGAGTTCAATGCTGGTACTATCGAACAAATTAATGGCAAGGCCAAAGATGGGCCCCTGGTCTTTGGTTTCGCCAAATTCATTGGGAATATCGAGCAAGCCGGCAAATCTGATTCGTGGAGTCCAGTCCACATTTGGATTATTTTTGTAGAGCTGGAGCAACAAAGAATCAACACCCAAAATAGCAAGGTCATTGGAAATCTGATCTCCCTGTTTGGCAGAGGCAATGGTAGTAACTTTCACATGCCCAGTATTAAAATTGGCAGTAGTACTAATCAGTTCTTCTTCATAGCCAGCCATCCAGGCTGAGGCAATTACCGTCAGTGAAACACCGGCGATAACCACCAGCACGGGAAACAAACTTCTCGACCGGTCTCGGATTAGACCTTTAACCAAAAATTTTATCATGATAATTTTCCTCGCAAAGCATCGGTTGGTTTTAGTTTGGCGATTTTCCGGCTGGGCAAAAAACTAACAATTGTGGTAACAATTATTACCGACAACGTCGTTCCCAGAACCAGCATCAGGCTGTATCGGGGGAAAAGTTTTTCACCAATGGAAAAGCCATAATCATCCATAGCTTGAGGTAGCGCCCAACCATGAACAGCTGAATAAGTCAGTAACGGAATGCCATAAATTGCTGCCACCAGCGCAGCTAAAACACTGTGTGCTGCTCCCTCGACCGTAAACAATTGAATAATTTTTACCCGTGTCATGCCCAATGCCATCAATGTGCCCATTTCTTTGCGACGACGAAAAAGCGATAATACCTGGGTATCGAAAATTGCTAGCATGGCCAAAAATAACAATATAATGTACATGATGAAAGCACCGACGGACTTCATCCTGACCATGTCATGAAGGTCTTTTAATAAAAAATCCTGATTTTTGAATTCCCAGCCAGGAATTAACGGTAATTGAGAAAAGTTTTTCTCGACTACGATCATAGTCGCTTCGTTTTCTGCGCCGGTCAGGTGCTGTAGTTTTTTCAGCGGAAGCCAGATTTGACCGTTATCAACGGTGGAAACGCTTGTGTTCATTATCTGAACGATTTTCGCCTCTCGTGCGTCAAAAGTTCCATTGACATCCCGCCAACGAACAGTAACATAATCGCCTATTTTTAAGCCCGTAGTTCTAGCAGTGCGCTTTCCGATCAGCGCCGGTAATTCCTGATCGCTGCTATTTAAAAGGCTGGTCGGCAAATTCAAAATTTTTTGCTGTGGATCGATTCCTTTGAGCAAAATGGATTGAATTCGTCCCTGAGGGTAAATTGTACCTTGAGTAACAAGAATGGCAGTCGCTCTGTCCGTCTGAATTAAATTGGACAATAGTGCCGGTATTCTATCGTGAGCTTCGTTCAGTGTCATGGGATCAAACGGATCGTAATGTTCCTGCCAGAATTGACCACCGCCTATCTCTGCCTCGACTCGGGCGTGGGTGGCTTGCTCATTCATGCCTACATAAAGTCCTTGCGTCCAAATGATGGCGACAAACGAAAAGGACAATACAATCACATTCAACCAGGTGCGAATTCCTGCACCCAACAAATTTCTGATGGCTAATTTTGGGATGATCATGTTTTCCTCTTTTAACAATTAATAACCAAAGCTAAGATGGTCTTTGCCGGCGATATGGAGGCCAGTGCATGGGAAAAAATTTGCTCTTTATTGGGAATTTGCCAGGATTTCATCCCTGGCCACTTTGCCATCAAGCAAGGTAACTTTACGACGCAAATATTTTATGACTTTGTCATCATGAGTGGAAAAAATAAAAGTTGTTTTAAAATTTTTATTGAGCGCTTCCATAGTCTGCAAAATGTGGTGCGAATTTTCGGCATCGAGATTAGCAGTTGGTTCATCAGCTAACACAATTTGTGGCTGTTTGACCATGGCACGCGCTACTGCTACCCGCTGGCATTGTCCGCCAGAAAGCTGCGCCGGCTTCGAGTTTATCTTATCGGTTAGCTTCACCCATTCCAACGCTTGTTGCACCATTTTTTTTCTTTCTGAGGCCGATCGTTTTTGAAGTAATAACGGGAATTCGACATTTTCAAAGACAGTGTAAACCGGCAGCAAATTGAAAGTCTGAAAAATAAAACCGATGTAAATATTGCGCAAATCAGACGCCTGTTTTATCGACAAATGCTTCACGGATTTACCCATTACAGTGACATGTCCTTCCGATGGCACATCCAACGATCCGATGATGTTGAGCAGCGTTGTTTTTCCAGAGCCGCTGGGGCCAACGATGCCCACAAACTCGCCCTTCTTAAAAGTAAGATTAATTGCGTTTAGCGCAGTGAAGTAGCCGCGACCGATGCGAAACCGTTTCACTAAATTTTCAGTTTTGACCACCACAGAATTTTCAATTTCTTCCTCTTTTTAATGATTAAATGCCACCATTAATTGCACGCCTTTTCCGGTGAACACCTTGTTACCTGAAGGTAATTGGTGCCACAATTCTTGGTTCGGATTCCAGTAGCTAATTAAATGAAAACTCCAATTATCATAAGTCCTCTGCCAGCGGAAAAATCGATAGGTATTCTTCTCCTTCCAGTCATAATATATAATTGCAAATACATGGTCTGATAGTCCGATCAGATAATCTCCCAGCAGGGCAGAAAAGCTTACGCCCTCTCCTTTTTTTAAAAAGCCGCTTGAGGTTTCAAATAGAAAAAATTCACTCAAGGCGTGAAGGCCATTACCCAGTTTGAACGTATAATCAGCGCCCACATTTAGTATGTGCCAATAATTTAAAGGCAGCAATTCGGTCTGCTGGTGAAGCAGGACCGATTCAAACCACAAACCAATACCCACATCCCACTTGCCATCCAGCGCGATTCGGCTCTCAGGAATGGTCTCATCTAGATAATTTATTTCAGAAATTGAACTGTTTACCTGATCTAATGTTCGATAATGATAAGTAGCTGCAATCTCCCCTGTCCAAAATGGAATTTGCATCCTGCCGCCCCATTCCAGGGAATTGTTCTTGGAAGGAAAAATTTCCCAGCCTTTGCTTTTATGATTTCCTAATAGCCCCCAAAACCACACATTGGTATTGTTCAGAAAATAATATCGCAGCAACATTCCATAAACGCCATCTGTCAACTGCAAAGGATCTCGCGGATCAATCCGGTCAAACCACATCAAAGCTCTCATTAGTAAGGCGGACCCAAAACTTATTTTTTGTAATCCAATACGCGTCTCAAATTGGTTTGACGAAAAGCGAAGCCAGATTCGATAGGGTTTAATGTCACCGTCTGTTTGGATGGTGCTTGGCGAAGTTGCCCGCCAGATTTGATAACCATTAACAGCAAACTCACCATCAATCAGATAATTATGTCTAAAGTATTTTAGCAAAGATACATCAGGCAGATAGCGAACGCCGAACTGCTTGCCGATGGATTTATCAGTGTTGCCAACAATCCAGCCAGAAAATTGTCCATTTAACGATAGCAGTTGAGCTAATGCCTGATAAGTTGATGAGGCAGAAAATGATATAAGAAAGAGGAAAAAGATGTTTGTTCCTAAACGCATATTAGCTCGCTTTTTATTAGCATTAGCACTCAGCGGCTGTGAGTCGCTGCTGGTGAGAACCATTTTTCGATTGGCGATCGGCAGATAATTTTGCCTCTCGGCAATCACAAAGCGATGCTCAAGAAGCTCTCGGCCGATAAGTTATAAATTCATTTTATTAAAAACAAGTTTAAATTTGTAAATTTTTCTGCATTTTGCTGACTCTGTTGCACAAACAATTTGCTTTTTATGCTTATTTTTATTAATATAAAACCTTAAATTTAATGAGCGACGATCGATGAAAGTCTATTGTTTTTCTGATACGAATTGGCAAGCCAGATTAAATTTAACTGTGAGTGACATTGTTCAAATCATCACTCAAATTTCTTCGGACACCTGCACAGTAGATTTAATTTTAGCGCTTTATCTGCTATCAAGTAACTCAGGCAGCGGAGGCATCGCATACGTCAGAAACTGGCTTACGCCAAAGCACTTTGCCAGCCAGCGCGGGCGCTGGAGGTTTACCAAAAAATTTCCCCCTCCCAACGATCTGCCCGAAAAGTACAAATTAATTCGTTTACAGTTTGGAATAAATTATCTCAGCTATCCTTTATCACAACAAGATTGTTATGGATGGACGCTTACCTATCATAAATTTCAAGATCACCTGGCATTTCTCTTTTCTCATGAATTACATCACTTTCGACGCTTTCATCTTGGCTTTCACACCAACGAGGGAGAAAATACTGCTAACAAATGGTCTATTCACCTGGCGCAAGATAATAATTTTCAAGTAAGCGGCAGCAAGTCGACAAAAAGAAAAACCTCAGGCTGCTGCACATTTCTGCGGTCGAGAGGGCTTTCTAATAGATATAGCAAATTCAGGGAATTAGCAGCTGGTGACCGGCTAATTATTAAATATGATCCTCAAGGGCGTTACCAGAATTCACTAGTGACTGTGATACGACCAATCAGAACAAATTCAAGACGCATTGTCGTCCAAACTGAAGATGGCAAACATTGGCGTTGGCCAATGGATTGGATTGCTTTATCATCTCAACTAAACTAACCGATAAGAAAATCAGGCGGAGGTAAAATGGCTGAACAAGACACTTTAATCAATTTCTTTCTCAATAGCGTTACCAGGTACCCAAATAATCCATTACTGTGGGAAAAGCAGGACGGTCAGTATAAATCGACCAGCTACGGCGAAGCGAAAATACAGGTCGAAAAAATGGCCGCCGGGTTAATGAAACTTGGATTACAAAAAGGGGAGCGAGTCGTCCTGTTTTCGGCTGGTCGCAACGATTGGGTTTTTTCAGAACTGGCTATTCTATTCTGCGGCGCTATCAATGTTCCGTTATCAGTTAAATTGAAAGAGCTCAATGAATTAAAATTTCGCTTTGAGCATTCGCAAGCAAGATTTGCTATTGTCGCCCTTGCTCAACTGGAACCGGTTTTCGCTTTAAAAAAAGATCTCCCCACTTTGGAAAAAATTGTTTCCTTGGATGAGGTGGCAACCGATGATCCAGATGTGATTCTCATGAAAGACATAAAAAAAATGGGTGACGAATTTTTAGCTTCACATAAAGCTGAATTTGAAAAACGAATTCAATCGGTTCACGAAAATGATGCGGCTAATATCTGCTATACTTCTGGGACCACTGCTGATCCCAAAGGCATTGTGCTCACACACAAAAATTATGTCGTCAATGTTGACCAAGGATTGGGGCTTTTTGAGATACCAGAAAATTGGGTTTCGCTGCTCATCCTCCCATGGGATCACAGCTTTGCCCACACCGCAGGCATATATTTGCTGATGAGAAGTGGTGCCAGCATGGCTTCGGTTGAATTGGGAAAAAATATTGTCGAAACAACGAAAAATATCGGTAAAAACATCAAAGAAATCCAACCTGACTTTCTGTTAAGCGTGCCAGCGCTTTCGGCTAATTTTCAAAAAAATATCGAAAAGGAAATCAAAGCCAAAGGTGAAAAGGTTTGGAAACTTTTTCAAAAAGGATTGAAGATCGGCATTGCTTATCATGGCGACGGTTTTCGCAATGGGCGCTGGCATGGCAATTTATTGTTGGCGCCGCTTTACGCGTTATTTGATAAAATAATATTTAAAAAAATTAGGCAGGGTTTTGGTGGCAAATTGAATTTTTTCGTTGGCGGCGGCGCGCTGCTGGATATCGATTTTCAAAAATTTTTCGCTGCTATTGGTATTCCTATTTATCAAGGCTACGGTTTAACCGAGGCGGCACCGATCATTTCTGCCAACTGCCCCGGCTCACAAAAAATGGGTTCTTCAGGAAAAATTGTTCCCGATCTGGAGCTTAAAATTGTTGACGATAAGGGAAATAGTTTGCCGGTCGGTCAACGGGGAGAAATTGTCGTTAGGGGAGAAAATGTCATGAAAGAATATTGGCACAATCCCGAAGCTACCGCTAAAACGATAAAAGATGGCTGGCTGTTCACTGGCGATATGGGCTATGTGGACAAAGAAGGTTACCTGTTTGTGCTCGGCCGATACAAGAGTTTATTGATTTCCAATGATGGCGAAAAATTTAGTCCCGAAGGCATTGAAGAAAGTTTTGTTACCCGCTCGCGCTTTCTTGATCAGGTTATGCTTTACAACAATCAGAATATGTACACGGTGGCATTTTTTGTTCCAAATGTAGCACGAGTGCGAGAATTTTTGGCGGAGAATAAATTATCCGCCCAAACAGCGGCAGGCCAACGCGCTGTCATTCAATTATTGGTGGATGAGGTGGGACGCTATAAAAAGGATCCTCACTTTCAACGGCTATTTCCGAGCAAGTGGTTGCCTGCGTCCTTTGCTCTGTTGGGTGAGCACTTCAGCGAGGAAAATGGTTTCATTAACTCTACGCTAAAAATGGTTCGCTGGAAAATTGCCGAATTTTATAAAGAAAGAATCGATTTCATGTACACACCGGAGGGAAAGGATGTTTTCAATCACCTCAACATGAAGATTGTGAGTAGAATGGGCGAATAGGTCGGTGTGCCGCCGCATCTAAGTAGCAGGATAACGGAGTTCTGGGGGATTTGTAATCTTTTCGATTGATAAATTGAGATGATTCAATTTTTTAAAATACGAAAAGCGTATTCGATAAAAAGAGCGCTCAGAAATTTTAATCCGCATCAGCCACTTTGGCAAAGTCGGGAGCTACAATTATTTTATGTATCGCGAGGAGGTTCTTTTCTCAAAGAAGTAGTAAGATTACTAAAGAAGTCTACCAGCTATTACACGAAAATTTTATTATCAGGCCCACCTGGCTGCGGCAAAGCCACTGAGCTGGCTAAGATAAACGAAATGCTAACGACTCGCTTCCATGTAATCCCAATTTCTGCCAAAATGATGACTAACGATTTTTCGCTGGGACCAGAGGTAATCTTATTTCACATCATCCGGCTCATAGGCGATCTGGTCAAGGAAAAAAACAAAAAAATTTTTGTCGAAACGGTCGATCCCTTGGTCAAACGTTTTCAAGGCTGGCAGATTCGAAAAGCATCAGTTGAAACAAACAAACAAAAAGCACCGCCAGTGATGCTGGAAAAGATATTTAACCTGGAAGAAGCGTTTAGCGGCGATTTAATCTCTGAATCAAAGCTTTTTGAGAAACCAAACTCTAATGAATATATTTTAGGTATCAATCTGGCGGCAAAAGCTCTGGAAAAAAGAGGCAGTTTATTTTTTCCCGGCAAACAGGTTTTGCTTCTGCTTTATGATTTTGATAAAATTGAATTAGAAAGCGCACGAGAGGTCTTTATTACAACTTTTTTGCCTCTGGTCAAAATCGATTGCCATGCGGTGTGTACCTTCCCACTTGGATTGA
The DNA here is from genome assembly GCA_964571835.1 of uncultured Cytophagia bacterium. GTDB lineage: Bacteria > Zhuqueibacterota > Zhuqueibacteria > Thermofontimicrobiales > Thermofontimicrobiaceae > CAZNDR01. The sequence goes on from CAZNDR010000013.1 coordinate 13,783, forward strand.
AATATGACCGTGATTTCATTAACATGTACCGGAATTTTGACCAGATCTATTTTCTGGAGAATTTTGCTTTAAAAAATAAAAACGGGGCTATTAACTGGCCAGCATTCGAAAAATTAGTTGACGTAGTGCAAAAACGAATCAGCCTTAGCAGAATAGCTCCTGAAACAATTGGGCGAATTGTCAATTTGAGTGGCGGCATACTCTTTGAGTTGATAAATATTGTTCGTCAGTGTTGTTTCATTGCCTTGAGAGAAAAAGTTAGATTTATTGACAATGAAATTTTAAGCGAAGCAGAAGCGCGCATCCGCGCGAAATATAAATTAGCTTTGTCAGCGGATGATTTAAAAAATTTAGCTAAAATAAATTTATCAAAGCAAATTTCGGAAAAGTTAAATATCTCTAAATTCTTAAACCAGTACCTTATTACCGAATATGGCAGCGGCGATGAAGTCTGGTATGATGTTAATCCAATTATCAAGCCATTGCTAAAATAGCCGAGAGCAGGGGACAGCATTACATCAAGGAGAGAAAATTGAAAAAAGTATCATTAGCGCAAATGGCCAATTTAATTAAAAAGCACTGGGCGCCATTGGATGTTTTTAAAGTGAGCGATCACAAGGTTCGGTTGGTAAAAATCCAAGGAAAATATATCTGGCACAAACACAACGGCGATGAATTGTTTCTGGTGCAAAAAGGCAACATGACCATTCACTTTAAAAATCAAGATGTGCAATTGGGGGAAGGTGAAGGTTTTGTGGTCAGAGAAGGGCGGATTCACCAAACTGAGGCCAAAGAAGAAACCCTGGTATTAATTTTTGAACACCAAGCTGTTGAAACAATCGAGGTCAAATAGGCAAAAAAAATGAGGCAATATTTGGTCAGAGCTATCTTGACACTACTCCATAAATAACTTATATTGGGAAAAAAGACTTGCCGACTGCTTTTAGCAGTCATTTTGAAAATCCATTGCCAATTTAAATATTAGGGCAACCAAAACAGATTGGCATAGCGTATCAGCCTATAGTTAGACGGCCAGGTTCGTTTTGATTTGGGCTTTGAATAGCGCATGATGGGAATTTATCAATGCCGAGGCGCTTTTCGGAGAAAAAATCGTCGCTTCCATTTATAGGATTCAAAATCTGGAATAACCCTGCAAAAGACGATTTGAATAAAGGCAAGTTATCAGGCTGGCTAAAAAATATTTATTAATTAGGATTGATCCAGCGCTCCCATTCGGGATCATAAAGTTCGCCTCGGGCGGTGGAGTGCACCAGCTCAAATTTGCCAAAGTTCCGTTTGTCGACAAAATAAAAATTTACGCCGCCCTGGATGGAAAAATATTTCCAGATATGATAAGGTTTATTTTCAGATGAGTAGGGAAAACGCTCAATCTCATCAGGCACGCCATATAACAGCAGCACTCGCCCCATATCCGATTTCCATCCTTTATCAAATCCGCCGAATTGCTCGTTAGCAGTATTCATCAGGCGAATATAATTATCACGAAATTCATTTTGTGGTGTTTCTGGCTTCTCATCTCTTTTTTGCCAGAATTCTATCAGAAAAGATCGTTTCCCAGCCTCGTCTAATTTTTTGAAAATGTTTTTCTCCTCTTTGGTAGCGATGTAACTGGCAGCACCAAATTCATCTTCAATTTCTTCTGCTGATAGAGCACTATATACTTTTTCATAAGCGTTAATGATCCGTTGCGTTTGCAATTTTTGAGCGGCACTGTCGGTCATTGTCAAATCGCCTTCGCGGAAGATAAAAAATTTTGTTCGTTTAGAAACTGATTCATTGGTGAATAAATCATTCACCTCAACATTTAAAAAATAGGTACCAGAATGGAAAGAGATGATGTTTAATCCGCTAATCTCTACAGCTGAATTGCCGGGCTTCACTTTGATCTTGGCTGGAAAATTTCTAACCACGGTTTCTTGGCCGTCCAGAATTTGAAAATTTACTGCGTACTTAGCTGTGTCCGGTTCACCCGGCTTTTTTAAATTATAAATTTCCGCGTAAATCATTAATATCGGCAAGCCAGTGCCAAAAAAGCGATCAATATTGGGAATGACCACATAGCCATTTTTATAGAAACGGTTTTGTGGGTCGTCAGTCTTTTTAATTTCGCTGGCAACTTGAATATCGCTCATGGCGAGTTTGTCTGATGGAAAAGTTGGTACGACTAATTTGTCCTCATACTGTTTTTTATTAGCAGCACTTAAATCAGTTAATTCAACTTTTAATAAATACTCTCCGGGAGCAATGGAAAAATATCCAATTCCGAACAACTTTTGTCGATTATCGATTTGAGAGAGACTGTCCGCCACATTGACGTTTTTCCATTGATTAGCCGAGATCAGTGAATCACCCTGCCAAATTTCGGCTTTGAATAAAAAGGTTGCCCGGTACAAACTGTCCTCAGCCACAAATTTTAGAAAGTTACGGTAAATGGAATAATACAATTCTACCAAGCTTTTATTTTGTTGCGTCCGAAAAATTGAATAGTCATAGCTGAATACGAATTTTTCTGGTGGACAGGGCATGAGGTCTTTTTCTTGCGCCGATAAAGAGAATGCGACCATAACAATAGAAATAAAAATCGACCAACGAACCAATAATTTCTGTGTTGACATGAATTCCTTCCAATACATTTTTTTACTCCAGCTTTACTGAGACGACTTTAGAAACGCCGCTTTCTTCCATTGTTATTCCGTACAAAGCGCTTGAAGACTTCATCGAGAGCTTGTTGTGTGTTACCATCAGAAATTGGGTAGAATGAGAAAATTGATGGACTGCTTTAATAAAACGTTTGATATTATTATCGTCAAGCGGAGCATCAACTTCATCCAATATGCATAGTGGACTGGGTTTGACCAAATAAATGCCGAATAATAATGATATCGCTGTTAAAGCTTTTTCACCCCCGGAAAGTAAAGTTAATGATTCCATTCGCTTCCCCTTGGGGCTGGCAACAATTTCTATATTGGCTTCCAACGGATCATCATTCGCCTCAATGATGAGATCTGCCTCGCCTTCTGGGAAAAAATCTTTAAACACGGTAATGAAATTCTGTCGTATTTCATTGAACAATGAATCAAAGCGATGCTGAGCTGTTTGATTGATATGTTCAATAGTTTCTTTCAGATTTTGTTCTGCTGTGATCAGATCTTCTTGTTGTTTCTCCAAAAAGTCAAGCCGTTCTTTTTCTTTCTCATATTCTTTCAAAGCAAGTAAATTTACTGGCCCCAGCCGTTTGATTCGCTCACGCATTTTTTCCACTTCCGCTTCATCGACTGATTTATCGTAGTTCTGATCGACCGTTTCTTGCTTCAACTCCCAGTCATATTCTTCCAAGATGCGCCGATAAAGATTATCCGCTTTTATTCTGAGTTCAGAAATTCGCAATTCGGCCTCATGCAGTTTTTCCGAGACAGCTTCGCGTTCTTTGCGGATTTTGTTCGTCTCTTTCATTCTTTCGTCAATAGAGGCGCGAACCTTTTTGGCTTTATCCTGGAGATTTTCTACCAGCAAGTCAGAATTTTCTTTGATCGAATAATCGGCAGAAAGTGAGTCCCCAATTTCATCAATTCTGATCTCTAACTGCTCTCGTTGAGTTTCATTTTCGATCAAGCTTTTTTCGCTGGCAGCAATGGCCGTTTCATTTTCGTGAATAAGTCTTTCTGTTTGTTCTATTGTCTGGAGCAGATTTTGTTCCTTACCAGTCATTTCGACTATTTTTAAATTTAATTGATTGACCTTTTCTGCTTGACTATTTCTTTTCTGCTCCAACTGTTCCGCGTGCCACTGTTGTTGTTGCAGCGTTTCTTGTTGTCTCAAATGTTGCGTGGCTTGCTGGTGCAAAGCCGGCTCTAAAACTTGAATCTGACTAATGACGTGTTGCCGACTTTCTGCCAACTGTTTTACTTCAGCCTCGTGATGAGCAAGATTTTCCTTCGCCTGCTGGATTCGATACTGAATCTGAGAAAGTTCCAGACGATTGTTGCTAAGCTCTGTCTGTAAATTTTTTACCAGTTTTGCCGATTCAATCTTTTGGTGTGAATTTGCTGTTTTGGCTAATTCATGTTGTTTGCATTGAGTTTCGGCCTTCCCCAATTCTTCATAAAGCGTTTCGATTTTATTTTTCAGTTGATTCAATTGATCTTGCCTGCCAACAATACTTTCCGTTTCAGCTCCCTTTTTGCCCCCGCGGATGCCACCCCAATGGAAAATAATGTCGCCCTCTTTAGTGACTGCTTGTGCAGCTTGATCTTTCAATTGTGCAGCGAGGCGGTGGGCTACTTCTAAATCATCAACAATCAGGTAGGAGCTCAATAAAATATCAACGGCAGATTGATATTTGCTCTCACATTTAACCAGTTCGTTGGCCCAGCCGACTACGCCCGGCTCATGGTTCAATTTGGTGGCTCTGGTTTGAACAGTTAATTGGCGCATGGGCATAAAAGTGACAATTCCTTGCTGCTTCTGTTTTAATGAATTGATGCCAGCAAAGGCAGTTTGTTCCTCATCCACCAGCAAAAACGCAGCCGCATCGCCGAGTGCGGCTTCGATGGCTTTTCGGTGTTTCTCGTCCACGTGTAAAATATTGGCAAAAACACCCTGAAAACCTTTAAGGCTGCCTTGATTTTTCATTAAATATTTTACGCCTTCTGGATAGTCAGCATAACTTTCCAGCAATTCTTTTAAAAAGGCGAAACGTTGTTGAGCCGACTCTGCCTGATTATTCTTTTGTAGAATGCTGTTTTTCAACGCGTCTATTTCTTTTTGCAGCGACTCGGCTTCAAGCTCCAGTTTTGCTTGTTCCTCAACAAGCTGTTCCAGCCTCACTTCATCATCATTTATGGATTTTTGCAGCTCGTTTCTTCCCTGCTCATCGTGCTCTATTTTTTGTTGTTGATTTTCTTTTTCTTTATTAATATCAAGTTCACGCTGATTTAGATTATCAAGTTGTGTTTTTAAACGATCACTGTCCCGTTGCTTTTCGGAAATAGCTTGCAGCATGGAAAAAACTGTCTGTTCGGTTTCGCGCACTAACGTTTTTTGGCTGTTAATTTGTCGATCATATTCTGCTAAAACTGATTTCTCCTGGTTGTATTCGCCTTGAATTTTAGATATTTCTTCTGTCGCTGACAGTTGTTGCTGCCGGATTTCAGCTATTTGTTCATGGCGTTGTTTTATTCGCCACTTCAAGGTCTCTATTTCCTGGTGAATACGCTTTTTATTTTCTGCCAGAGATTTTAATCTTTCTCGGCTTAACAGAATTTCTTCTTCACGTTTTTGAATGGCAAGGGTAATTTCGTTCAGGCTAATTTGTGACTGCTTTAATTGATCTTCAACCTCAAGAAGATTTGTTTGTATGGATTCAATTTCAGCTTCTTTGAAAGAAATTTGTGAGGAAAGACTTTCGCGGTGACGCATAATCTCCTCAAAATTCTGGTTAAGAGGTCCCAGCTCTTCATAGATGTGGCTGAATGCATGAGTAGCTAAACGAATTTCCGCTTCGCTCAACTTTGTTGATAGCGATTGATAATGCTGAGCACGGCGGACTTGGCGATGAAGTGAGTTTACTTTACTGCGGACCTCACCGATGATATCCGCAATACGCAACAAATCCTGCTCTGTGGCTTCTAATTTTCGGAAGGTCAATTTGCGGCGTTGCTTATATTTGGTGAGGCCAACCGCCTCTTCAAAAATGCGCCGGCGGTCTTCTGGCTTGCCGTTCAAAATTTGCTCGACCATACTCAATTCAATAACCGAATAAGCATCAGGAGCCAGGCCACTGTCCATGAGCAGATCGTTGATGTCTTTTAAGCGGCAGGTATTATTGTTGATGAGATATTGGCTTTCGCCTGAGCGAAAGAGACGACGCGTCAGTACCACTTCAGCATAATCGACTGGCAAAACATTGTCAGAGTTCTGAATGACCAAAGAGACCTCAGCCATTCCCAACGGCTTAATATTTTTTGAACCATTAAAAATGACCGACTCCATGTGTTCGCTGCGCAACGTTCCGGCTTTTTGCTCGCCAAGCACCCAGCGAATAGCATCAACTATATTACTTTTGCCACAGCCGTTGGGGCCGACAATAGCGGTAATCCCCGGCAAAAGTTGTAGTTCCGTTTTTTTGGCAAACGATTTAAAGCCAAATATTTTTAATCTTTCAATATGCACCTACACCTCTGACCTTGCTTTACATCTTCATGCGTAAACATCATTTTTTTTAATGGCTAATTTTAAGATAATTAATGTTAAAAGTCAAGG
>CAZNDR010000014.1:0-14931 GCA_964571835.1 uncultured Cytophagia bacterium
GTGGTCATAGATTCTTCGTCGCTACGCTCCTCAGAATGACACATTCTTATGAACGATAATACTATGCCATACATTATTGAGCGGATACGATTTTTCTTTGTTAGATTGAAATTTGCGCCTAGGATTTTTTGACTTATTCTGTAATCAAGTAGCAAAATAATCTCTTTAGCTTGATGCCAATGCGGCTGGTTGCTAACGGTTATTTCGTTAACTGGTCATTTATATTGTCAGTCATCTTCTTCATTGAAAAAATGCCAACTCTGGATTTCGCAACAATCGGACGCATGACATAGACATGTTTCCAGCCGCAAAGTTTGGACAATCATTTTTGTTTCGGGCTGCATTCGTTAGCTACTGCAACAATCGCTGCTTTTTTTTCTTCCCATTCTTCAAATGATCGAGGCCAATCGTTTTTCAACAAGCGGGATAGTGAGCGATCTGCTAACAATTTGCCGCCGGTTTGACAGACAGGACAATAATTGGTTTCATTATCTGCATAACGAATTCGCTGAATCGGCGCAGTGCAGACCGGACATGGTTTGCCGAATTTGCCATGCACAGCCATTTCCTCGCGAAAGGCAGTAACCTTTTCAGGAAAACCATCGGCTGTTTCGCGCCTCAATATATCAGTCCACCGCTTCAGCACCTGTCTGGTGGCAAGAAACAGTTCTTTTATCTGTTCAGCGGTCATTTTCTGGCTAAGCTGAATTGGAGACAGTTTTGCCTGAAAAAGAATTTCATCAGAATAGGCATTGCCAATACCGCTGAATAGGCTGGGATCAGTAAGCGTTCGCTTGAGCGTATGATTTCCAAAAGTGAGCCGATCGCGAAACTGCTGTAATGAAATGTCGAAGATTTCCAAACCGCCGGAATCAAAATATGCCAGCCGTTCATTACCTTTTACTAAATGTAACGAAGCCCTCTTTTTGCTGCTAACTTCAGTGAGCCACAAGCTGCCTTTGGAAAAATCAAATGCTGCCAAGCTAATTTTGGCAGAAATTTTAGCGCCCGGCTGCCGCCACAAAAATCTGCCAGAAATCATCAAATGGAAAAGCAAATAATGCTCATCGGGAAAGACAAAAATGATTCTCTTGCCTAACCGCTGAAAACCTACGATTTGTTTGTTCACAATCGTTTCAATCGATGGTTCAACAGTGCGCAGCAAGAATGGATTGAAAATTCTCACCTGCTGCAAAATTTCACCGCTGAGAAAATGCTTCAAGCGCTCGATATAAATCGTGATGTCAGGATATTCAGGCACGCAAGTAGTCCCATTAACAATTGTTCAATAATCTATCGATTTTTGGTAATGGAATGGTTCCAATCAAGATTATAAATTTTTGCTGTGAGTTTATCCCTCAATAGCCTGGTGCAAATTTCAAAAATTTCAAACAGTAAAAATGAAGCTATTTTTAGGAAAGGTACTGCTAAAGAGAAAATTGAGACCTGCCGCGATTAATAGCGTCGCCAGCAGATTGCTGTCGTTATCAACTGGATGCTTGGCCTCATGCCTGAGACTATTCATTTTTTCAATAATTCGAAAACCAGATTAACTTGTTCTTCAGAGAATACACAAATGTTATTTTTTCTCAGCAAGGCTGTAGCCACGCCACAACCAGCTCGTTTCTTTCCCGAAAAAGTACCATCATTAATAAAATTTACGCCACACGACGGACTATTTTCTTTTAAGATGGCAATCTGTGCGCCATGCTTTTGCGCTACTGATAGGCATTTTTTGGCACCCAGCAAAAATTGAGCGGTAACATCCTGTCCGGCTTTATTTACAACTTTCGCTCTTCGGCTCACAACATCCCTGCCATCGCCGTTGCTGATTTCAGCTGCCAATCGAGGGATTGTCAATCCACCGGCAACTTCGGGGCAAAAAGGAATCAGTCTGCCTTCATGCTGCAATTGTAGCAAATCACCATTAGCTTGCCAATTAGCCTTTCCGTCGTACCGAACCGGTTCGCCTAAAAGACAGCCACTAATGATTACAAGCGTTCTTGGCACCTTTTTTATCATTTATTTCCAACCGTGTGATTAGCTACCTTTAATTACTGCTTTTCCGAAAATAGCTCCTTTCACTATCATTGCGAGGCACGAAGTGCCGAAGCAATCTAATGATAATAAAGAGATTGCTTCGCTCCCTTTGGTCGCTCGCAAAGACAGCAAAGGATTAATAAAAGCTTTTTTCGGATGGACTTTAATTATGCCACTAACGCCATCAAAACGCTCCCACTTCAAAAAGAGTTCATTTTTGTCCAAAATATTCTTTCCGCTCTAAGTTTTTAAAGTCCAACACCATCTTCAAATCCTGGCATGTCAGCGTCAATTTTTGGCTGCCGACTTCAGCGTTTAAAAAGGGACCCTCAAATAATTTATAGCTGGTCAGGTCGATTGGTTCACCGTTAAGTAACCGTCGCTCAGGAAAACAAAATTCCATTTTTTCACCATTCACATTCACATAGGTTACAGAGACAGCGCCGGGCTGCAAATTCGCCTGAGGAATATGCCCTATTAATTTATGATGAAATACTGAGAATGAGCCAATTTCGTCTTGAGAATGCACTTCGACTACATAGCCGTTTTGCGGATAATGGCTGCGCAGTCGGTAATTGCGTAATTCCAGCGAGCCATTTTTATTTAGCGAGCTAGTGCCACTATTGAATTGTTGATTTGTTAGCTCGTACTCTTCGCTCCATTCGCCTGGTGCTAAGGGAAACCAGCCGACATAGGTATCACCAGCTTTGCACACAATCCACCCAGATTTATCAAGAATTCTTTGCTGCAAGTTAGCCGGGAAAAAACCATCAATGTGTTCAGTGGTTGTGCCGGCTGGAATATCATACAGTGCAATGAGCGTATTTTTATGCTGAAATGTCCTTTCGCAAGGCGAGCCACCCGTCCATTTATCCGGGTTATTATAGGTCGTTTTGGAAGCGGTAATCGCTGCCATTGATGTTTTCACCTCTTCGGGGAAAAACATGCCAATTTCCAACAATGACCAGTACGGATGCAAACCAAAAATCATCGAAAATGGTTTTCCGTAACGATAGCGCAGCGACCAAGTCAGCTGTTGAATCGGTTGCAGGATGCCGCCGTGCAAAGAGCTTAAGCCGTAATCTTTGGTCACGTAGGTATATTTATAAACTGGTGGATTTCGTTCCTGGCCGTATCGGAGGACATGGCGAACTCTTTTTTTCTCTTTATGCACATAAGGCGAGCGGCGGTCGATTGCCATCTGTCGAATCACTTCAGGCAGGCGATAGGAAGTTAGCGCTGGAATTAAAATCCAGCCGCTGGCGAGCGGTTCGCCCACGCCAAAATAGAGATAAGCAATGGTCGCTGAGCCGGATAATTGATAGCGCATCAGATTACGCTCATAAACTCGGCTGTAACCGCCGAGGTATTGCTGGTCGAGGTGCTCAGCGGCAAAATCAGCCAAAATATAATCGGTTAACATAAGCCCTAATTTTTTGACCTCCTCATCTTGCGCCCACTCAGCGAGCATGGAGGTAGCTATAAAAAACTCAGCTAAATAATCTGGAGAATCAAATTCGCCCTGACCAATAGTCGTGGTAATTCTCGCCCATTCAAATAGATACTCCTTGGCTTCAGTAAAATTTTCTGCTGAGCTTCGGCCGTTGTACCACTCCGAGCCTGGCAGATTGGGCCATTGCTCGGCAGCTAATAGTAACGATGAATAATACATTGCCCAATGATTTTCAGTGTCGCCTCGCTCTGGCGCATAAATTTTCCACGCCTCCCGAACGCCTTTGTTTACTTCAGGTGACATGTTATCTTTTCCAACTATATAAGCGCTTATTACCGGGTACATCCAAAACATGGCGCCGCTTGGCTTCTGTAAAAGCTGCAAGAACATCTTGTCTGCCAACTTGATATTTTTCTTTGAATAGTATCGAGCTAAAATCGTACTATAACTGACCGAGCTTGAAGTATCAAAATGTGAAATGAACCATTTGGTCCGTGTTTCAAATGCTTGCAAATACTCGCTGCGGCTCGCCTCCTCAGCCTTCAACGATGAACGGATCAACGTCGCTAATAAGAAAATCACAAAAAAAATTTTTAATCTCATCTTACTCCTCAATCATTTTAATCGCACTGACATAGCCGTCTTTTATTCCTGCATAACGCCACGTTTTGCCAGCATCTGTCGAAACAAAGACACCATTTCCCATGGTGCCGGCGTAAATCAAATCACTATTTCCTGGCGTGACAGCAAGCGAGTGAATATCGAGATCATCGAGTCCTTGAAAGGATTTTGACCATTTTCTTCCACCATCGATTGATTTATAAACGCCAGTTTGAAAACCGCCGGCATAAACCGTGTCCGGGGAATTGGGATCAAAAGCGATCGTATACATCGTATTGTGTTTGACACCGGCATCACGTTTATCCCAGAACCTGCCACCATCAGTGGAAAAGTAGAGGCCATCATTCTCTGTACCTGCGGCAAAGATTTGGTGATGGCGGGGATGTTGCACAATAACACGAACATGGCGCACGCTCAAATTTGATCGTGTCCATGAGGCGCCCTGATCCTCGCTGAAGTAAATCCCATCTTCAGTAGAGATGAGCAACCGTCGGGGATTAGCAGCATCGATGACAATGGAACTGACAAATTGTGACTCTATCGATTCCAGTCCCTGACAAAATTTTTGCCACTGCTGCCCACGATCGCTGGTCTTATAAAATCCATAGGGAGAGCTGGCATAAATAATATCAGGATTCTGTTGATCGATGAGGCTCCAATTCACCTCAGTCATGCGCCAGTCAGATACCACTTTCCACGACTTGCCAGCATCAAAAGATCGATGCACACCAGTGTGGGTCGCTAAAACAATCATCCGTGAAGGTAAGTGAAAGTCCATCTGATAAATGCGATTATTTGGTCGACCCGAATAGTGCCAATTGGTATCGATAGTCGCTGCTGCTCGATAAAAAAGCGCTGACAGCGGCATGGCCATGCCAATGTGCGCATAACTGGTTGACAAGGTTGCCACATAAACTATAGGCTGTTTGGCAGGTACGCTATCTGTCAGCAAAAATAAAATCATCATCACGCCAAATAAAATAGCTGTAAATTTTCTCATAACAATTCCTCTCTTTAACCTAACAAACCCGCTCTCAAACCAACTCGACTTCATCCGTCTCTTCCCTATTTCAGGTTAGCCATCTATCCAGATTTTCGGACACAAAATCATCATCATTTAACTCAGGATAGGCTCGGTAAACCCGATCTATCTCTTTCGCCTGTGATGTTGTCAATCGGTCAGTGGGATTTAACGTCCACACACCTTCCAGCAAACCTTGCCGACGCAGCACTTCATGAAGGCCGACAATACACCCGGCAAAATCATGAGCGACATCAAAAAAGACGGCATTACAGTCAGTTACTTTGATGCCCTCAGCTAATAATAGATCTGTATTTTGACGCGCATGAATCCGATTCAACAATTCAACCGCTGACTTTGTCCACACGGCCCAATGGCCCAACAAGCCACCAACGATACTCTTTTTTATCACAGTTTGACCAACCTGAAATTGATATTCGGTTAGCAGGTCTGCGACAATATTGTCATCGTTGCCCGTGTACAGAGCAATGTGATTGGCGCGCCCTGATTCGGCCACTCCACGAACGACATCGATAGTCTGATAACGATTGAAAGGCGCTATTTTTATTGCCGCCACATTTTCGATTTGGGAAAAATCCCGCCAAAAATCGACATTTAGTTTTCTGCCGCCCACTGCTGGCTGCAAATAAAAACCAATTACCGGCAGTATCTCAGCGATGGCTCGGCAGTGCTCCAGCATTTGTTCGTTCGATGCTTGCTTAAATGCCGCTAAGCTCAATAGCACAGCATCAAAAAACAAATCGCACGCTAATTGCGCTTCATGCGCCGCCTGATCTGTTGTTCCGACCACGCCAGCAATTTTGACAATCAGCTTATTATTTTTTCGACTGAAATTCTCGATTTCTTCGCTCGCCAATTCCAGCACTGGCTGAAATAAGCCAAACTCGGGCTGGCGGATTTCAAATTGTGTCGTGTGCACCGCGATAGCAATTCCGCCAGCACCAGCGTCGAGATAGTAGCGGGTAAGCGCTCGCTGGCGCCGTTCATCCAGTTTTCTGTTCTTATTCAGCGCCAGCGGATGGGCTGGAATGACGACTCCCCGCTGCAATATTTTTTGAACGTCCTTTCTGTTCTGTTTAGCACTCATTTTTTCTTCCTTCTTCAATATTTGCCATCTCTCACTTCATAATGCGTTGGCTTATTCAGCAAGGCCCGATCTTGTTGCACCCAATCAGCAATCCACACCATCATTTGATCCAGCGATATTTTCGGATAACCAAACAAGCGGTGGCATTGAGAAGCGTTACTCAATAAAGCTGTGTTTGCCTCGTGCCCGATTACGTTGGTCTCTTTATTCATTAATTCAGCAAACCGGTTGGCTGCCCAGCGAATGGAGACTGTTTCAGGACCGGTAACGTTTAAAATTTTCGCCGGCGATTCACAAATAGCCAGAGACTGCAAAATTTTATCATTGGCGTCGCCCTGCCAGATGAGATTGGCAAAGCCCATCGTAACATCGACTGGTTGGTCATTTTTTAATTTTAACGCCACATCTACCAGCACGCCATAACGTAGTTCGACGGCATAATTGAGGCGAATGAGCGTTACTGGCGTATCGTATTTTTTGCTGCCAAACTCAAACATGCGCTCACGACCGAGACAGGATTGGGCATATTCACCAAGCGGCTCGGGAGAATCTGACTCCGTTGAACCTCCGCTGCTCACTGAAACTAAAGGATACACACAACCGGTGGAAAAGGCAACGATCCGGGAATTTTTAAATTCTTCTGCCACCAAAGCTGGCAAATATGAATTAATTGCCCAGGTCAATGGTAAATTTTCGGTGGAGCCAAATTTCATCCCGGCCATAAAAATGACATTTTCCAACTTGGGCAGATTGGCTAAAAATGTGCGATCCAACAAGTCACCATGAATCGTTTCAATGCCAAACGACTCCAGCTTTTTCTGATCTCGCTCCGATTCGAACAGCGCTACGCCAACTATTCGTTTGTTGACCCCAGCGCTTTCTGCAGCTCGCTTTGCCATCCGCGCAAGCGTTGGACCAATTTTTCCACCCGCGCCCAATATTAACATATCTCCTTTGAGGCGCTTAAAAAGCTCAATCAATTTAACCGAGGGTGTGGACAAGATATCTTCTAATTGAACAATACTTTCTATTTTTTTAGGCAAGGCGTCCATTTGATAATCTCCAGCTTTAATTTTCCTCATTAATTAATTTCTTCATATAGTGCACATATTGCGGGAAAGCAATTTCCGGTTCCGGTATTTCCGAATGCCATCTTTTTTCGTATTCCAAACTTAGATAGCCCTGATAGCCGTCATCTTTTAACATACGATAAATATCTCGGAGCGGCAATACGCCCTCTCCCATGAGGCAAGGCAAAAAGCCGTGTTGAGAGCCTTCAGCAATTTTCGAATCTTTCCAGTGGGTATGAAATACCCATTGGCCCATTTCCTGCCACGTCTTTTCTGGTAGCTCATTGATAAACATAAAAGGATGATTCACATCCCAGAGTACACCAAGGAACTTTGATTGCACTTTTTCCATTAATTTTCTGAAATGGACTCCGCTCATCCAATCATCATGCGTTTCAATCACTGCCTTTATATCCCTATTCTTCAAAATGCCAATTATTTTTTCCGATCTTGTGGCAGCTTCTTCGATCGCTTGCTCCCAGGATTTTTCACCAATTTTACCACCAAAAAGCCGGATATATTTTGTTCCAAAAAGCTCACACAGGTCAGCATAACGTTTAATTTCATCCAAACTTTTTATCTCATTTTTAGGATTTGGTTGGCTCAGAAATACTGAACTGGAAAAACAGGCAATCTCAATACCTGCGTCCTGAAAGCGGGAGAGTGTCTGGCTTGCCATGTTGGTGAACTGCGGCAAGCGGGTGATATCCAAATTTTGCTGCAGACCTCGCAGCTCAATTCCATCGTAGCTGTACTCCACTGCTTTGGCAATAACTTTTTCCAGATCCCAATCAGGACAGCCTAAAGTGGAAAACGATAATTTCATGTTCTTTTTCTCAATATCTTCAGTTTTAAGCACTCCTCTTTAAAAGCGCAGTACCTCTCTGGCGTGTTTCACCGCTTCATTAAAAACATTTAGTGTTTTGTCGATGTCATTAGCTGTCAATGCGGCAATCGGGCATAAATAGAACACTGCTCCGTACCGTTTGAGCAGAATTCCTTTCTCGGTACAATATTTCATGAACTCAATGGCAGCCGACATTTTTTCTTGTTCAGAGGGCAAAACAAATTCGAATTTTAAAGCTGGCAGCAAATCGAACAAATTGAGGTTGACCCCTAATGCAAGAGAAATTGATTTGAGCCCGTCAAAAATAATCGCTGCGATGTCATCAAGCCTTTCCATAATTTTGTCCTGTTCAAGAATACGAATCGTTTCCAGGGCAGCAACGATGGATAGCGCCTCGCTGGCAAAGGTCGAGGTCACAAAATTATCTTTTAGGACAGACATGATTTCCTTCTTGCCCACCAGTGCCGCGATGGGCATTCCATTAGCCATACCTTTGCCAAAGGCGGCTAAATCCGGAGTAACGCCAAACTTTTCCTGTGCACCGCCCAATGACCAGCGAAAGCCGGTGATAATTTCATCGAAAATAAGGACAATATTTTTTTGATCGGCGAGCTTCCTGATTTGTTGCAGAAAATTGTTTTTGGGTGCCATCCCGTAATCCGAAGCGGTCATAATAATACAGGCAATTTTGCCATCGTACTCATCGACCAAGCGTTGTAATTTTTGAAAATCATTGAAGGGAAAATCCTTGATCAATCCATACAGGCATTGGGGAATCCCTTTGGTGCCCACTTTAGCGCTCCACCAATCATGCCAACCATGGTAGCCACAGCTTAAAATCATCTCTTTGCCAGTGTAATGCCGAGCCGCCCGCACAGCAGCGGAAGTTACCTCAGCGCCAGTTTTTAGCAACCTGACCATCTCGGCACAGGGAATTTTTTCGATTAATAATTCCGCCAGCGCCACCTCATTGGAGCTGGGCAGCGAAAAAATTGAGCCGCACTCCAACTGTTGTTTGAGCTTTTCCTTGATGCGCTCATCATTGTAACCTATATTAATCGGTGACAGGGCAGCGATGTAATCGATATACTTGTTCCCATCCAAATCCCAGACATAAGCACCCTTAGCCTTTTCCAGATAAGCTGGGAAAAAATTCTCATCCAGAAAATTTTCCCGTCGTTTGGCATTGGTATTGGTGCTGTTGGGAATTATTTCCGACGCCCGTCGATATAATCGAATCGATTGGTTTAAATTCATTTTAAACTTCCTTTGAGAATAGGATCATTTTTCTGACTGCCCGCTTTTCTTATTATCAAAGCATCTTAACTGAACTGAACGCTTATTTCTGGCAGCATCTCCTGGCAGTTGAGTTCTATTTTTAATTCTTTTCCGCTGATTGCAGCCGTTATTCTCCAGCCGTTATTCGTATGTTTCAAGCTCAAACTCGGCTCTGGTTCATCATTTTTCAAAGCGACCATAGCACACAAGAGATTGATCTTCTTGCCTTGTTCAGCCGAGCCAATATCGAGAAAGGGATAAACTCCATGTTCTTCCGGCACAGGAAAAGTATTTTTGGACAGGATTACTTTCAAATTGCCATCAGCCATCCCGATGAGTTTCGCGGTGGGGCGATTAAAAACAAATCGATTTTGATCAAAGGTGATGTTACCTTTTTTATCTTCATTCGAGACAAACCAGCGGGCAGTAAAATCAGCTGCCTGATGTTTAGTCGCCAAGGTGTCAAGCACCATCAAGAATTTTAAATCCGGGATCACCAAAAAAGTTCTAATCACCTTCTCGACATTGGGATTGACCATTTGATAGGCATGCGTCGCATCGCTGGAAGCACTAACATAATTCTCGGTAACTTTTTCTTGCACAACCTGGGCTGAAGCCAGCGATGAATTGGTGCCTTCTTTGCCATCGTGATACTGATGCCCTTTGCCATCGACCAAAACGGTATTGTGCGCCGGCGAGGTGCGCAACGCCCAGGCTGGATGTTTGTGATCATAAGGTGGATGCCAGATATCGACCAGCAGATTTTCAGCGTAGCATTTGAGAAGCAGGCTGTTGCGGTCAGCATGCTCATGATTGGCGGGTTTGCCGCTGCGCAGGGCGACTATAAAATCATCTGGCTCGAAACCAGTGCTGACTACCAGCCAGCCAATATCAAAATGGCGATAGTACCATTTTTGCCCTGGTTTTTTTTCTGGAATTTTAGCATCGTACCACACAACCGACGAAGCTTTATGTCGTTGGGCAAAATGATTTCCAGCGTACTGCGCAGTCGCATCGTGATATTTTTTCGCCACCCAAAAGGCAACATCGGAGCCAAAGCCCGAACCGCCATCACCAAAATCCACATGCCCTTCTGGATGCACGGTTGATGGCATCTTTGTTAAAAGAAAAAAATCCATCACGCCTCGCCAATTGATCTTGTCTGACCAATCCTCATTTAGTTTTCTTTTTATCACTTCCAACATCAAAATTAACTCAGAGCTGGTGTAATTGCAGTAACCCGTACCTTCGGGGTAGCTGCCGTCGGGAGCAAACAGATCGACAAAATTTTCATAGCTTTGCCTGACCACCCGTAACCATTCTTCAGTTCGGCGCTGAGAATCTTTCAAAAAGATCGCTCCCAAAGTTAGTGCACTCATGGGGACTGCCCGCAGATTGGTGCGCGAGAGAATAGTTGGCCAATTATGAAAATCACGCTCTTCAAAAAAACTGCTCTCCGGATCAAAGCCCCAGCCTACCACTTCATCTTGGTGTAACATGCCGTATAAACTGCGATAACAGGGTTCGCACCCTTTCTCCGGAAGCTGATTCATTATTTCCTTTTTCTCTGCCTCAGTGAGCACATCTTCAATCCATTCATAAGTCAACACCAACGACTGGGTGGTGTACGGCGCTCGCTGTAAACCAATGACATATTTTCCAGCCTCGAGAAAATAATCCCATTTTTTAAATTGGAGAATTTTTTGCACCGCCAGTCGTGCCAGTTCACCTCTTTTTTTATCTTGAGTTAACGCATAGATGAACGCCTCTCGCTGCAAAATATCAGCGACGCGGGGCAGATGCCGAAGCTGATTATTAAACTGAATGCCGGATTCTAAAAATTGCTGGTCTTCTTCTAAATTGGCTTGTATTAGCTCCTGCCAAAAATTTTTAAATAGCGGCAGTTCGAGACGTTTTTTTAATTCAGGAATATCTTGTTGAGAAAAAAGCAGATTTGCCGTGACCGCTTTCTTGTCAGCCATTAATGAAAACGGATTGAAAAAAAAAGACCCAGTCGACAAAGCAGTCAGTTGAATAAATTCTCTTCGTGAAAACATTGTGGCTCCTCAATTCATTTGTTGATTCACTATTCATTTTTGCTTTTGCCAATTTTGCTGATATACTTTGATAAAAATGCCAAAAAGCCAAAGAAAAACAATAAGCCGCTAAAGGCTAAATTGACGCCCATTTTCGCTCGCGCACCTAACAGCACCAGCAGCAACGCCGAAACTCCAGCAATTATCATGGCAATGCTGCCGACGAGTGGAAATACATTTATCTCTTTTGCGCCCTTAAAATAAACTTCTTTTTCTACCTCAATGGGTCTGGCCAGTTTGTCAAAAAATTCAACGACTTTTTCTTGACTTGACTGAATATCCTCAGCATAAATTTTAGTAAATCGATGGGATAAAATTGACAAAAAAATTGCACTCCAAGTTACCCAAAAATAAGCAGAAGAAATTAACGCCATGAGACCATTTTTAGTTATTTTGATAACAGAAAACATGGACAGATTAGAATTGTCATTGATTATCATAAAAACTAACCACAAAAGCACTCCCAGGCTAATATTGATCAGCCGAGCAGAAAGCCGATTTTTATGGTACATTTTCCCCAGGGGGTGTGATAAAAATATGAATAATAAGGTGACGACCACAGCAAAAATATACTGTGGCCCGATAGAAAATTTCAAGGCGAACCGCGCCACGGATGCTACCAAGGTGCCAGCGATCACTGACGATATGGCCGACCAGCGGGACATCTTTTTGTACAGGAGTCCCATTAGCAAAGGTATGGCTACCGGCAATCCAGTCAGACCGAAAATGATAGAAGAAATTGTGAAAATGCCATAAGCGCTATGAATAATGGCTAAAGCAATGCTAATAGTGATTAGCCCGATGATAATAGTAGTGATTCTACCCACCAGCAGCACTTCGGTTTCTGAGGCTGTGACTTTAAAGAGCGTTTTATAAATATCGATCGAAACAATAGATGATAACGCATTCCACCCGCCTGACATCGAGGACATGGAGGCAGCCATCATGGCTGACAAAAAAACTCCGACCATCCCGGCTGGCAGATATTTCATGACCACAGCAATATAGATGTTTTCATCAGCTTTGCTAATGCCGGCAAAATAATCGAGCATGCTGATATCAGGCCAGAGAACTTTTCCTACCAAGGGCGGCAATCCAAAAAGTATCGGTCCCAACAACAACAGGCCAAAGGTCAGCCAGCCTATTTTATTGGCAGCTTTTTCATCTTTTGCGCTGTAGAAACGCTGAGCATTACCGCCGGTAACGTAACTAAAAGTAAAGGCAAACGGTATTCCTATTAAATACCATTTATCAAAAAGCGTATTACCCTGCACGATATGAGTCAACTTCAGCGGGGGGATTTTGTGCAACAAATCGCCCACTGAGCCGAAATTGGTGGTGAGAAAAATAGTTGGCAAAAGCACTAAGATAACAGCAAATAAAATGAGAAACTGAATGACATCAGTAATGCAGACCGCCCAGTAGCCGCCGGAAAAAGTATAAAAAAGAATGATGACACCAGTGACAATAATCATCATGTCAAGGGCAGCCATGGAATTGGGAAACATGGTTGGTGCACAAATTTTGCTCAGCGAAGCTAAGTGATGCGCTGGCCAATAAATCGAAGTCAATGTTAGCACAATGGTGAAAAATAGATGGGTTGGCTTGTTGAAGCGAGTCAAGACATATTCGACAGGCGTGGAAATACGCGCCCGACGCCACCTTTTTGCCGATAACCGAAAACCAATAAAAAACGATAATGGCCAGCTCAGCAGATATAAAATTCCATACCAGCTGGTATTATAAATAAAACTAGCGGCTCCAGTGAACGTCCAGGCGGAAAATAGCGTCATGTACAGTGAAAGTCCAGCCACCCACCAGGGCACCAAATTCCCACCAATAAAAAAATCTTTGCTGCTTTTCATAAACCGTGAAAAATAGAATCCGATGAGTAGCATGATCGACAGATAAACAGCGATAACAATATAATCAATAGCTGGAAGCCCAAAATTCATGATTCCCGCCTTTGCCTAATATTTCAAATATTCTTTATCGTCAAAACCTGATCCGGCCGGCATGCGCCACATGTAATTGGGATCAATATAGGGCAGATCGTCTTTGTGTTTTTCCATCAAAGCTATTTTCTTTTCGATGAGTTCACCCAGATTTTCGCCGTAAATATACCAGGATTCGCCTAATGCCTGAATGGGAATAAAGTCTATCTTAGTCCGTTGCCACAAGTTTAGCAGATCTCGGGCATTCTGAAGTTCGTTGTCCTGCATGTCGCGAACCAGGCTCAATCTTTTCTTTTTCTCTGCTTCGCTGCTGGCGTTTATATAACCATGCACTCCGGCAATCCAGGCAGCGGTGTTGCGTAGCGTTCTAAAATAGCATTTGGCAGCTAACAGCCGATCGCGCAGATCAGAAAAAATGGCGAGGCAGGCACTCGTATCTGGCATGTCAACCATCGATCTTTCCGCTAAAGTTATTGCCGTATTTAATGGTTCCCAGACATGTTCGTCACATTGGTTTACAATGTGATCGCCCTGTTCGACCGAGATCAATTGCCATAGACAATCTGCCGTCAAATCGACATTGTGCGGATTATTAAAAATAGACATGGTGAATTTTTGATAATATTGCCGCTCCGATTCAGGAATTTTATCAATATCAGGAACATACGGCCGCACCCAGAGCCGATACATTTCAAATGCCCAGTTGGTGCCGTACAATGGAACATCAGGAAAATTGGCTACTGCTTTATCGGCATATTTCCAAATTTCGACCAGCCTATCTGCATAAAGTTCGTTCGACCATTTTTTCGCTGCTTTTTTGATGACGTCATCGATCTGGCAAGTGCCATCAAGCTGAATCGCCTTGACTATTTCGCGGTTGATGTCCCATGGTGCCAGCGAAGGCGGGTCAACTTCTATGGTAATTCGATCAAGTTCATTATCGACCAACTCAGATAATTTTTGCTGTGTCAGCCACGGCGAAGGTATGCCTAATAAATAGCATGCTTTGGCTGAAGTCCCGGTGAAAAGAAGGGATCCTCTTTGAGTAAGTTGCTGTTCCTTTTGCCATTTGATTGGATCGTTTTTATCAGCTAACGACATGGCTAAATCAATGCCATTGCTCATCCCCTCCAGGATAACATCCTCCTCTTCGGGAATGGCACGCAAGCCGGCTATTAGTCGAAAATCGGGATTGATTTTTTTCCCCACATCTCGCAACAGGTGATAATAGCGCACTACATTTTTAGAGGCTGCCTCAGCAAAGGCTTCATTGGGATTCCACTCGCGCACAATATAAGGACCGCCGTTCCTGCCCGGATACAGTCGCATGGTGTATTCAAAGCCCGAACCGCTATCATTTAGAAAAGTACTGACAAAAGCAATCTCGGGTATTTCCGTCATGATTTTTCTGAGCATTTCGGCATAATGCCATCTCACCACCG
>CAZNDR010000014.1:14941-19820 GCA_964571835.1 uncultured Cytophagia bacterium
GATGGCCCAGACTCAGTGTATAGCGCGGACGAAATGAACGAAACGGATGATCGACCCGCGCGCCGCGCAAAAAGGGATATCGTTCCAATAATGATTCAGGAACGGTTCGCGGATTGCAGAGGTGCAGCCCCGGATTTAGCCCATATTTTAGTGCTAAGTGCGCCTGCTTTTTAAGAAACGCCAGATTGGCTGCTAAATATTCTGGCGGATAGGTACCTTGATTTAATTTCGTTTCCACAAATTGATCCAGATCCGGCGCACTATTATAAAAGCGGTAGTAAATTTCTCCTGGCTCATTGGATTCCAGCGGAAACGGCGTGGCTAAAGCATTGATTACCACATGCGAACAACCTAACCGGGCAAGCTCTTTGATGGAAGCTTCGGCGTCATAGTGCCGGGCAAAATTTTTTTTCGTCGCGTAAAAACCATCTTCACCGCACAGCCAGCGAAAATTGGTATTCACCAATTTTCCATTTTCACATTCTATTTGCGGCAAATTAATCCACTCGTCTCGTATCTGACAAAACAAAGCATACAGCCAATGAGCGTGAGAAGCGATAATTTCGCCCTCTCCGGTGGCGCGCAAACGGAACAACATCCAATCTTTTTTTCCCAGATTCAGAGCTGGCAGCTCAGCAAAATTTTCATCTGAAACAGCAATTCGAATTATTCCTTTTTGAGACAAGACTAAGCCATCGGTTACTGAAATAATTTTTGCCTGAGGCGTCAACTGCGATTGAAATTCCTCAGCCACAGTTTTATCAACAGCTTTGCCCTCAGCCGGGTAAGCAAGAATAGACACGTTTTTCAGTACTTCATTTATCGTCTGAGAAAAAAGCTGAGCACTCAGCAAGATTAAAACAAAAATGAAAAACAGAATTTTGTTGCGCATCGTGGTACCCTTCATTTTGCACTATTTTAAAATGACACTGTCTTGCCAGGCAACCCATTTTGGCGTTCCATAGCGCATGTAACTACCATCATCTTGACCGTGGAGTTGCTGCTGCGCTTCAAATATTTTTTGTTCTTTGAAAATAATTTTGCTGGCTTGAAAAAAAGAATAAAATAAATTTTTCTTCTGCTGTCTGATATAACAATAGCGCGCATCAGTAGTCACATCACCATAATCTGCTCTGCCCGAAGCAAAATTGTAGCGAGGCCGAATATTTTCTTTGAGATATTCCGCTTCCAAATCCACCATGGTATTAAACTGAACAAAACCACCCTGGCAAAGAAGCTGCAAGCCATAGCCATTTCCTTTCTGAAAAATTTGCATGGTCGATAAATCAGCGACTATCGACTTCGGATCAGTTTTTTGGGCATGTGGAATAAGCAAAGTGGTGAAAACCAAAACCTCACCAGCGCTAAAGCTGTCAGCTTTGGCACAAAAAACTGCCCATTCCGTCTGCACGTTATTGCGCTGTTGTTCAGCGCCGCAACGGAAAGCCTTGCCTTCAGGAAAATAAATAAGCAAACGCATATCTTCTTTATTTTTATCGCCGGCATAAAACGGTGCCTGGTCAGGCATGGCTGCGATCGTGCTATAATAAGTGTCAAACCAGATTGGATTGTCGGGATCAAAGCCAGAAATAGTTTGTGTATAAAAAAGGTTTGCCAGGGTAAGATGACGATCCTGTAAAATTTTTACTATATCAAAGATAATGAACCAGTCTCGCCCTTTGACATAATTGATCAGCCTATCCCATTGATAAGCCATTTCATTGCTGGTCAACCGGGTCCTGCTAATATCGACCTCTTGGAAGCGGCGGAAAAACATTAATTTGGTGTCAACAAATTTGTATCTGCCGCCATCGAGCAGAAATGGCAGCAGCCGCCAATTGGGATCAGCCAATCCGTTGCGGACAATCAATTTATTGTGAAAGACATCAGCCCGATATTGTCCATCAGGTCCCGTTGAGGCTGTTTCGCGATAACCTGACTCATAGAGTAGAATGGAGCCATTTTTCATCAGCAGGCCAATCGCATTTTCGTCAGCATGGCCGTGATGATTTTTTTCTGTTTCCACATTAATGGTGGTGATGAGCTGTTCTTTGCCATCGATGCCGAAGGGCGCATCGTCCATGTAATTTAAAAATAGATAGGTTGCCTGGCGATCCCAACCATTGCGAAAGACAACTTTCTTCCCCACGTAATCTTCGAGCACTAATCGACTTTTATCTGTCGGCACTTCTTCTTTGACCGTCTCGTCAGCCCAGAGATAAGCCTCCACCAATTCGGCATCGGCTTTGTGGCCGAGCTCTTTCACATGCGCTTCAAATAGTCGATGCGCAGCCCATTTCATTTTTCCATCGCCATAGACAGCAGCTCCTTTTTCTAATACCGATATCATCCAGGTCCAGGTATAACCGCGGCCGAAACGGCCATCGCCGAACTCAACTATTTGCCCGCCTGGCGTCATCAATTGAACCAGATAATCAAAATAATATTTGGTCATCGGCATCGCATAAAATTCTCTTTCGTTTCCGGCTAACTCTGCATATTGGATGAGCGGCTTATTCCAGGCTGGAATATAGATTTGGGCATCTTCAATAGACCAGGCTCCCCAACTGGCAGAGATATTAATATCCAACTTTTGCTTCCAGCGGCCATAATCTCGATGGTGGGGAAAATATTTCATTGCCGCCGCCAGGTTATTCACCAAACTCTGTGTGGCATGGTTCATGGCGCCCCATTCTACCCAATAGAGCAAGGCCCGATCAGCGCTTTCCAGAATTTGTTTTTCGATTATTTCTAAATCATCTTTTGACAAGAGTCCGCTACTTTGAATTTCAGCTAAAGCCCTTAGGATATAATAGGCATCGCCGTAACTTTGGTTCAGCATATAGACGCGTGCTCGCTCAGCATAATTTTTCTCACCAGTAATTTTATAAAGAAATGCCGGCATCCTCAGGTGAAGACGACTGGCTTTGGGCGGCTCAGTTTCTCTGGTTGCTGGATCGCTCTTTTGCCATGCTTGTTGGGCCTGTTGATATTGATCCCATAATTCAGCTTCTCGTTCTTTTATGGTCTGAAGATAATCTTCCTTTGTGACGTTTGTTTGGGCTCGACCATTTGTCAGCCAGATCAACAAAGCAAGCACAACTAATACGTTGGCTTTTTTCATCGCACATCCTCCCTGTAGATATAAATTTACTCTGAAGCGCCAAACTACATTTAATTCACTGGAGTGTGTAACAAAAGGTGGGCTATGCTTCGACTACGCTCAGCATGACAACGCTGAAATGGCACCCTGAGCGCAGTCGAAGGGTGATGCCCCTTTTCGTAAATGCCCCTACATTGGCAAAACCCACAATGCGCAATACTGTCAAATTGTTCATGACTCATATTTTGGCCAATGTCTCTTGGCTATGTTCAAAGCCATAACGAACAGCTTTTGCTCGAAGAACAGCATTTGCTTTAATTTTCACAGGCTTTGAATATAACAGCCAGTGCGGATTTTCTCGCTCGTCAGTAGTATAAACAATTGAAGCGCCTTCGGTCGAGCAAGACAATTTCACGATCGATCTTTTATTATCGATTTTTATTTCTGGTTTTTCAGTAATTGGTTGCTTTCCACCTGGCCACATTTTTTCGACCATTTCCATTTCTGGCACAAAGCCCATGTCCTTCACCTCAGCCATCCATTTTTTCAACTCAGCGCGCATTTTTTCCAGCACCTTCTGATAAGCCGGATCATTGGCTAAGTTATCAATTTCATGGGGATCTTTTTCAACGTTGTATAATTCTTCATCAGGTTTGGCCGCACGGAAAAATAATTTTTGTGCCCCAGCCAATTTTCCTTCTTTGTTCAATCTGCGCATTTCCTGCATAGTGGGCATCAAATCCATGTAAGGAATCTCTTGAGCATACGGTTTCTCCGGCTGAAAATTTTTGATATATTTAAACTGCTTGTCACGAACTGCGCGAATCATATCATAACGTTCATCCATGCGATCACGCGCAGCGTAAATATATTGCCGTGGTGGCTTTTGCTGATCACCCAAAAATGTTTGGCCCTGCAGATGTCCGGGAATATTCACGCGCGCCAATGACAGCACTGTGGGAGCAAAATCGACAAAACTGATTAGATCGGTATTTACTGTCCCAGCGCCAGATTGATCAGGAAAACGAATGATCAATGGCACATGAATGCCGGAATCGTAAATCCATCTTTTTGCTCGCGGCAGACCCCGGCCGTTGTCTCCAAAAAAGAAAACCATAGTCCGGTCAGCTAAGCCATCGTCGGTCAATTGTTTTAGCAATTCCGCCACCTGTGAATCCATGGCAGCAATGTTATCGTAATAGCGTGCCCAATCATTTCGCACCACTGGCGTATCAGGATAATATGGTGGCAATTGAACTTTCGCCGGATCTGTTATTACCTCTTTTTCTTCAGGTATTCTGATTTTGCTCTCGTGGGTAATTTCAAAATTAAAGACCGAAAAAAAAGGCTGTCCGTTAGCACGATTTCGCCAGTGAGCACTATTACTACGGTCATCCCAAATGGAGACGGGCTCGCCGAATTGATAATCGGTCTTTTTTCGATTCGTGCAATAATAACCGGCTGCTCTCAAATATTCAGGAAATCCCTTGACGTAACTTGGCACAACTGCTTGATACGGTTTGGGCAAACCAAGAAAATCGTGGGTTTTTGTCCGCATGTGATGCGTGCCGATGCTGGTGGGATACATTCCGGTAATAAGCGCTGAGCGGCTGGGCGCACAGACCCCGGAAACAGAATAGACATTAGTAAAGCAAACGCCCTCACTAGCCAACCTATCAATGGTTGGCGTTTGCGCGACTGGATCGCCATAGCAGCCGAGATCGGGACAAATATCCTCCGCAGTAATCCAGAGAATATTGGGCTGAAATTTAAAAA
>CAZNDR010000015.1:0-2943 GCA_964571835.1 uncultured Cytophagia bacterium
AAATAAAATAACTGCAGGTACATTTTATAATGTCGATAGACAAATGTTCAAATGGGACAAGGAAAATAAAAACAAACGACTGAGGAGCTGTCGAAAAATATTTGTTTTTAAAATATTGAATTTGCTGTCTTGATTTGCCGCAGAGATCTCATATCATGTCAATCCAAAAATTGATCCAGCAAAAAGCAGAATAATATTATGCTTTGCGATTTTCGTTTGAAAAAATCGATTACGATAGATTAGCGACTGTTTTGCCTAGCTTAAATTAATTGTTCTATTTTCGATCGCCCAGACTTGGCTAGGAAATGTTCATCGAAAGTATTTTTCCATATAAGAAGAGATTTCCATTTTTTTTATTGACAATATCAATATTTTTTATTATGTTTGACCCAGTTGTCAAAAACACAAACTAAATCTTTAACTTTCACAGGAGGTTTTTATAATGACAAAAGCAGAACTTATCGATAAAATTGCTAACCTCGACGGTGTTCCCACTAAGAAGGTCGCAGGCGAAGTGATCGACGGAGTTTTCGATGCGTTGAAGTCGTGTCTAAAAAAGGGAGACTCTTTTACTTATCAAGGATTTGGCACATTTAAAGTACAATCATTTGCAGCCAGGACCGGCGTCAATCCTCGAACTGGCGATAAAGTCAAAATTCCGGCTGGCAAAAAACCAAAATTTACCGCTAGCAAAGCGCTAAAAGATCTCGTCAAATAATTTTTCTATAAATTCGACAAAAAACGGGAGGTGATAATTGTACTATCACATCCCGTTTTGTTTTTCCAGCGAATATAATAGACCGATGAATTAGTTAATTTGCGTTAATCTCACTCTCAGGCGCTAATACAAAATCAATAATTTTTTCCTGTGGATTCACCAGCACTACCCGCACCGTAACTCGATCTCCCAATTGATAACTTTTTCCCTGGTAAGTTCCTTTTAAGAGGTATCTTGTTTCATCAAATACATAGTAATCATCGCCGAGACTGGTAATGTGAACTAATCCTTCAATTAGCAAATCAATTATTTCCACAAAAATACCGAATGAAGTTACGCCAGAGATAATGCCGCGAAAAGTCTGACCAATTTTATCCAGCATATATTCTAACTGCTTCGCTTTCATCGAAGCTCTTTCAGCTTCCATGGCTTTAATTTCCATTTCTGTAGCATGTTCACAGATGTGTTCCAGCTTGCCTGCTTTTATGGGCATCTGCTTTGGATTTTTCAAATAGTGCTTCAATAAACGATGCACCATGAGATCAGGATAACGCCTAATAGGCGAAGTGAAATGACAATAGTATTTCAAAGCTAGTCCAAAATGTCCTTTATTCTTTATAGTGTATTTTGCTTTCATCATGCTGCGAATCATTACTTCTTCTATAAGAACCTGCTGGTCAGTTCCCCTAATGGCATTTTGTAGCTGTTGAAAAACCTTTGGCGTGACTCTTTTCCTGGCTGGAAAATCAATTCCCAGTGCATGTAAAAATTTCCTAAAATCACTTAATTTGTCATCACTCGGTCTTTCATGGATTCGAAACGGAATAGCTACCGTCATTCCGGATTTCTCTTTTAATTTCAAAACAACATGTCTGGCAATAATTGAATTTGTCAGCACCATAAATTCTTCAATCAATCGATGGCTGTCTTTTTGTTCTTTTTTAATAATTTCAATGGGTTTAAAATTATCATCCAATTTGATTTGTACTTCCTGACTGGAAAAATCGAGACTGCCACGCTTTTGCCTTTTTTCAATTAGTTTTTTGCTCAACTCAAACATCTGCAAAATAATTGCGGTAAAATCGGCTTCATCTTTTTTTCCTTCGATTATATCTTGCACCTCGCCATAAGTAAAGCGGCGAGCACTACGAATTATCGATTCACCAATCTCATACTTAAGAACATCGGCGGCTGGCGTTAGTTCAGTCAAAACGCTAAAAGTTAATCGATTTTCTCCCTGGACAAGCGAGCAAATTTTGTTCGACAATTTCTCTGGCAACATGGGGATTACGCGATCAACTAAGTATACCGAGGTGCCTCGTTCGAAAGCTTCATCATCAAGACTGCTGCCCGGTTGAACGTAATAACTGACATCAGCGATATGTACGCCTAATAAGTAGTTGCCGTTATCCAAAATTTTTAAAGATACTGCATCATCAAAATCTTTGGAATCTTCAGGATCGATTGTAAAGGTCAATTCTCCTCTCCAATCTAACCGCTTGCTAATTTCGTGTTTTGATATTGATTCAGATAACACTGCTGCTTCACTTAGCACCTTTGGCGGAAATTTTTCAGCCAGATCGAACGATCTGGCAACTGAGGCTATATCCACCCCCGGTTGATCAGGCAAACCCAAAATCTCGACAATTTTTCCCTCAGGATTTTTTCTTTCATCATTCCAATCGAAGAGCTGCGCTACGACCTTTTGACCGTGTTGAGCGTTCATTTGGTGCTGAGGCGCAATGTAAATATCACGCTGTATTTTTAGCTCATCGGGAACGACTAATCCCCAATATTTTCCCTCCTTAAATATGCCGACAATATTTTTTTTCGCTCGTTTGATGACTTGAACGACTTTTGCTTCCTGATTCTTCCCCTTCAAGTGAGCGAATAGAACAGCCCGCACTGTATCACCATGCAGCGCTGTTCCCATATTTTTTTGATTAATATAGATATCAAGCTTCTTATCCTCAGTAATTAAAAAGCCATTGCCTTGAGTCTTGACATGGATTTTGCCAATTATTTCCGATGTATCAATGCCATGACTCAACAAGCCCCTTTTCTGACGGACAATTTTTCCCTCTTCTGTTAGTTGCTTTAATTTTCTTTTAAAAGCCACATATTTAGAATTATGGATTTTCAGAATTTTTGCCAGCTGTTTCGGTTTGTAGCTACGTTTGGCATCTTGCTTCAATAAAGCTAAAATTTCAGATTCAATACTCATT
>CAZNDR010000015.1:2953-19739 GCA_964571835.1 uncultured Cytophagia bacterium
CCTTTTAATTAATCCAAGCGCTAATGAACAGTTATTTAAAAAATATTATAGTGAAAGTCAACAAGTTTTTTTGAGCAGCGGAGTTTATAATGTTATTGACATTTTCATTTTGATTTTGTATGTTCATGGCGTCAAGAAGTTCTCAATAGGCCAGCAAATTTATATGAATCGCGTTTGCATGTTTGCTCAACGGTGCCAAAGTGAGCCTGTGATGCCAAAATCGATGTCGCTCTACAGCTCTTAAATCTATCGTTGAGATGAATAATCTAATCAGGAAAGGAGTACGCCATGATCTGGATAATTATTGCCCTTGTCGCTTTTTTTGTTTTCTTATTGGGAATTAGGATAGTCCGTCCAACACATCGGGGATTAGTTGAACGGATGGGCAAGTATCATCGCTTTTGTGAGCCTGGCTTCCATTGGATTATTCCGCTTATCGACAGGTTAATCCAGGTTAATATCACAGAAGAAATGGTCGATGCACAACCGCAGGAAATAATCACTGATGACAATCTCAACGCCAAAGTTGATGCTCAGGTCTACTACAAAGTGAAACCAGATGAAGAGAGCGTTAAAAATTCTCAATACAATGTGAACGACTATCAGCGCCAGATCGTCAATTTAGCGCGCACGACGCTGAGAAATATCATTGGCACACTGACTCTAAAATCCGCCAATAGCGAACGGGATAAAATTAATGATGAGCTATTAACAATTTTAAGCAAAGAGACGCTTAACTGGGGCATGGAAATTGTTCGCACTGAACTGAAGGAAATCGATCCGCCGGCTGATGTCCAGGAGACAATGAATAAAGTTGTCAAAGCTGAAAATGAAAAAATAGCCGCCCTCGATTTTGCCAACGCCATGGAACGGGAAGCTGACGGCGTGAAACGAGCCGAAATAAAAAAAGCAGAAGGAATTAAGCAGGCAAAAATTCTTCAGGCTGAGGGCGAAGCTGAAGCGATCAAGTTAGTCAATGAAGCAGCAAATAAATATTTTATTGGCAATGCGCAATTGCTTCGCAAACTGGAGGCAATCGAACGCGCTCTGCAAAATAATGCAAAAATTGTCGTCCCTTCTGATGCTGAATTGGTGAATATCATCGGCGAAATGGCTGGCGTGCTGCCATTGAAAAAAGAGAAAAAATTGTGACCGCTGCCTCGATTAATCCAAGCAAAAAGTTCACATCGCGTTTGAAATTTTCCAATCGCCTCACCGATACCAGAAACTGGCATTCTCTATTAGTCTCTTTTTGCGGTGGAATTAGCCTGTGAAGATTACGCCATTCAAAATAAGTAAAGCGACAATGAGGAGCGCAGAAATACAAGTTCGATTTAATTGGTCATCGCACCAAATTCATTTTTCTGGTAATAATTTGGTCATTCACTTTCAGTTGATAAAGATAAACACCCGATGGCAGGAGCCGGTTATTATTGTCAGCGCCATCCCAATTTGCTGAGTAATTTTCATTTGCCTGGTTAACGACGGTGAATTTTTTCACCTCTTGACCCAACAAATTGAACACTGATAAGGTGTAAAGATTTTTTGTATCAAAAATGCTGAAATTAATTGTTGTTGTCAAATGAAAAGGATTGGGATAATTCTGGTCTAAAGCAAACTCAAGCTGATTAGCGTTTTTGACGCTGAACTCAGCTACCGATAATGAACCTTCAAAAAATTGCAAATAGCGTTTCATCAATTCTGCTTTGTTACTCGCGCCCTGGTTATCAATCAAGGCGCCGAACAGAAATGTTGCTGTGATAACGCGGTATTTGCCACTATCATAAATGATGCCATAGGCTACCGTATCTTGAGATAAAAAAATTTGTCGCCCTTCAACTGCTGCAATAACATCACTGCGACAGCGTGGACTGGGAGTGTGCCCATATTCAAAGGTCAGGTCTTCGACAAAAGTAGCCGTGTCACCCTTGAGTGACGAAATGTCGCCCGCGTCATTTCCATTAGAAATAAATTGGCAGCCCAATAAATTGAAAAAATCTGATTGATAATGGTCCTGCCCCAAATCATAACCCTCAAGGTACAGCGCTTTGCCGCTTTCCAAAAAAGCAGACAATCGTTCCAGCTCGACCGAGCTAATTTGCCCTGCAGGCTTCAATCCGGCTCAACCGCAATCAACCGAAAAACCAAGCGTAATAAAAATCAGATCGTACATGGACAAATCTTCTGGCAGCAAATTAACTTGAACAAAAGAACGAGTATTGGCAGCTAGAGCCATACGAATTTCAAAATCCGGCGTGATTACATTTCCATTCTCCGGTGAGATAAATTCGCTGCTGCCAATATTTTTCCAGATAAGAATTTGTTGCGGCGTTGCTAGCTTAAATTCAATAGACAAAATGAGCAGTATTAATAGCACATTCCTTTTTTTCATGAGACGATTCCTTCATTTAAAACCTATGGTTGATGAAATAACTGATTGTTCTGGCAATTTATCAACTTTTTTCAGCATGATTACAAACGAATTTCCTGGCTTGGTTCGGTCACCTTTTCCTGTGGTCAGGACAATCTCGTTTTTCCCGTCATTATCCGCATCACCCACTGCCAGCCAGGATGACTCAACTTTTTCCTCGTGAAAATCCAACAGCAGTGTCCTTTGAATCTGACCTGAAGCGTTAATATGAAATAAAAAAATATGGCCTAAATGCCGGCTGGCAATTTTTTCTGAGACATTATCGCCGCGCGTGGAAATGATGAGTTCATTTTTTCCATCATTATCAGCATCTGCCACAGCCATCATTTTTTCAAAATAGGCCATGTCTAAAGAGGTATCTTGGTATGCAAAAGTATAAATTGGTATCGCTGATTCTTGGACTTGATAACCCAGCACGGTGGCTTGGTTAATTTTCTGGTCCTGTTTCCAGCCGACGATTAAGTCATTTCTTCCATCATTATTCACATCGCCGACAATCAGCGAGGCGTAAAAGCATTTTTTATTATCATAGCCATCGATGACAATTCTCGGCGGTGAAATCAACTCTCCCGATTTATCGAACTCGAAAATTTCCACCCGCGCTTGCTTTTGACGAAAGCCATTGGAGACAAGCAACTCAACACAACCATCATTGTCCACATCGGCAATCATCGCTTCTTCGCCTGAGCCTGACAATTGATAAATTTTTCTAGCACTAACCTGATTAATTTTTTCATCAAACTGGTAACGGATTATTTCGCCACCACCGCAGTAAGCCGACACCACTTCCAAAATGCCATCTTGATTCAAATCGTAGGGCGCCAGGTCATGTGTGTAGGAGCTTTTATTTGCTTCCGCCTGGACAGCAATTTTTTCGTTGCAGATAGCAGCTACAATTTCAAAAACGTAAAACCAGGCTGTGCCGCCGGTCTCCTGTCCTGTACCGAGGCAAATTTCATTTTTGCCGTCATTATTTAAATCCACCACCTTTACGGCTAATCCCATGCCAGGCACCGTTCTCGCCAGCTTTTCCGCCAGCAGCTGGCTCTCCCAGCAATGAGGCTGTTTTTTCAACATCTCCAGCCGGCTATCTGGGCAGCCGGTGAAAAGAATTTCATTTTTGCCATCATTATCTGCATCACCGATTTCCACATCCCAGCCAGCATAACTTTGTGGAACTTCAGCCATAATTTCAGCCCGCCAGCCCGGCGCAACTTTAGCAATGTACTCAATTTTGAGCAATCGCTTGGATTGACAAGAAATGAGAAACAAACAAATCGAAATTAAAATGGCATGCTTCATCTCTAATTCCTCAAAGATATTAGTTGATCGCTTCTTAGCCATCGGAGTCGTCGCACATTTTTTTTAATCACTCAGCTTTTATTAAATTTTGTCATCCTCATTTTGGACAAAGCATATTAGCAATTCACACTGTTATTCATTAATCTAAAAATGCCTGCTCAATTTTTTCGTTCCATTTTTTGAAGAGAATAAACATTAGCAAATATGAATCGGTTGATTTTGAGTTCACTTGATAAGCAGCATTTTCCTTATAAGCCTATTTTTACCAGATTGGAGCGAAGCAAAATACAAACCGCTGGAAAAATCCTTTGCAGGCCACAGCATTTCGTAGCTGCCGGCCGCTTGTACTTCATTCACTAAAACATCAACTTTTCTGCCCGCGATATCATAAATTGATAAATCGACTAAGCATGGGTTTGCGATTTCATATCTTAAATTGGTGGACGGATTAAATGGATTGGGATAATTTTGAGCTAAAAAGAAAGGTCGATTTATTTTTCCGTTCTCGCCGACAGTGGTTGTCTTACTGGTCGAATAGATGAAATTGAACCGCCCTCCCGGAGCAGCATCGCCAGTGGTGTAAAAATCCATTATATTGCCGTCATCAGGCGAATTATCACTCCACTTAAACTCAAAATCTAATTTTTCTCTCTTGTCGATTTCGAGGGTTGCTCGCTTTATTTTAATTTCCAAAACTTTGCCACAGACGGCGTAAGCGGCTGCACCAGCTTTCATCCAGAACCAGCCAGCGGGGCTTTTTTCCACCAGCGCTGAATCGGCCGGGCTGGTTCGATTTACCACGAAATCATATCCTTGCCAACCGGTGGATTTATCTCTATCGATGTCAATAAATAAACGCATCCAATTAGCATCATGAGTTGGCGTAAGATTGTCTGCCGTCTCTACATAAAAATAGACATATTTTTTATCCCGAGCTACCTTTGCTAAAATAATATCATTGCGACCAGAATTATTCACATAAAATAGAGAATCTCCCTGACCTTTATGATGTCTGGGCAAAGTATTTCCCTTATAGTGCCAATACTGAGGTTGTACTTCCGACCAATCGCTGCCGCATCCGATCTGAATTGTCTTTTCTGCCGACGCAGTATCCAAAGCTTCCATGCCTTTAAATCGGCGAATTTTGCTGATCAATTGAATATAGTAGACATCACCTTTGTCTCCCCAGGCTTTAACCGGTTCGATATCCCGGCTTCGTTCCCAATCGTACTCATCAGGAAAGGCAAATGGCTTGTAAGGGTCAGCAGGTGGCCAATTTTCATGCCGACCGGCAATCCATTCATTCCAACCAGTGATAAAAACCAATCCTGGATCAAGTATGTACGCTCGGTCCCATTGTTCGGCAAAATTAAGTCCATACAAATAAGCCTCAGGACGGGTATCCTGTCCCTGACTTTGGGTAAAACTGCGGCCAAAGGTAGCTGGCGCGTTGAAAGCATAACAATGCCCACCGCTGGCAACTCTGGCGTTTTGCGCAACTCCAACAGTTACCTGTTCAAAGCCTGTGCTTGGTGAGCCGACGTAACCATGTTGTGGAAAATTTTCCAGCCAGCCCCAGTGATCATGCCGCGAAGGACCGCTTACGTAATCAGGCTGCCCCGGGCGAAAGGTAAAAAAATTCCTAATACTGTCCATTAATGCAGCATTGGTAGCAGGCTTAAGTTGAACAGGCACGCGCTCTGTCCCGGTCGTCAAGAGAGAAAATTGAGCATTTGTGCCATAGCGGATTCGGCTTTCATAATTGCCAGCCACAAACTGCCCATTAAAATAGCTGGTGGCAGAATCAACACTATCGTTGTATTTCCAAACGCCGACTATTTCTGTGGCATCGCTCAATTGCCAGAGATATTCGCCTGGCTGCTGCACGGAAAATGACAAATCCAATCGCTCATTATCTAAAAAATTGACAAAGGTTTTTTCAGCAATCGGTGTTCCGACGACAGAAACATTATAAAATAAATTCCATTTAAAAAGCCTGAGCGTCAGGTTGCCGATATTGTTACTCCAGCTGGGGCAGGCAACATCGATGGCAGAAAAGGGAAGGGTAGCTTCAAACTTCATTCCAGCCGTATCACCTCTTTTGGCATTGAGTATTTCTGGATAAGCCATGATGATAGGCTTCCCCTTCCATTTGAACCACAAATCTTCAAATAAGGCCGGTCGGTACAAATCGCGAAATAACTCTTGAATTGAAAGCAAAGCACCTTCAGTTTCGCCGAAAGGCAGCATAAAGGCGATCTGTGGCGTTTTGACCCCATCCTTCCTTGCCTGCTCCCAAACCGGCAGCAATGTCATGTATGAACTTTTCCAGGTGAAACTGCCGTTCGTGCAATCGAAAAAGACAGCATCCACGCCGGCATCAGCGAGCATTTCAGCATGTTTGCGTAGCACCCATTCATCGGTAGTTCGGTAATAACCAAATAGCGGTTCGTCCCACCAAAAAACACCTCCCCAAATTCCTTTCCAAGCTGGATGGTTAGCGTCATTCGCCGCTTCTGGATTAGCTTTCAGAATTTCGGAGATATTCATCACCGGCGAAAAATTGGCAATACCATCCGTGTGCCAGGTCCAATAAAACATAGCGACAAATTTATTTTTCCTCTTTGGTCCAACGTCATCCTGCCTCAGTGTGGTCCTGCCCAGTGCATCTGTGGCTGTCCAATAATCGCTGTTCACTTTCCAATTTTGTGCAAAAACAGACATGGCTAAATTAAACACTCCCAGCAAAAAAATAATAATAGCCTGGCGTTTTCCCATTTTTTAATCCTGCCTTTTATGGTTGCGATCAATCCCTTGTTCAGCAATTCTTAAGTGCTTTTGTTCAATCTGTTGTCACCGTTTGAAAGTCAATTTTTTCGTTGCCACGAAACTTTCCAGCCTCAAGCCTGCAGATATAAATTCCGCTAAGAAAAATTTTATCCAGAGCCTCTCTGCCATCCCAATGCGTATTTGCCTACAACTTGCTCATCAACTATCAGCGTCTTTAGCTTTTGTCCCCGCAGGTTTAAAATCTTCGACATGCTATGAAAAGCTTCAAACAGTCGGAAACAAATGTCCGTATCAGAATTGAAGGGATTAGAGCAATTCTACATTAATTGATATAAAACCCGCGCCTTAGCCCTTCCCTATCTTCTGAGAAACTTAGGTTTCGCCGCTTTATTCAATAGATAAAATAAGAGCAAGTACACCTGAATAGCCCGAAATCCAGGCGCACAGCGAATCCGCAACAAAAATAGCATTTACTAAATACTGCCTCCATTAAGTTCGACGTCCCAACTTAAGCCTCCGTCGGCAGCATTTAGAACAATCCTTTTATCAGGATAGACACGACTGATGACCCATCCGGTTGAGGAAATGAAATAATAACTATTAAAAGCACTAGTACATTGATTTGGAACGAGTCCCAACACCTTTCCTTCATTCTTAGCCACAAAATCTATGTCAGGTAAGATTGTCAAAGCACTTGTTTGCCGAATGATTTTCCATGATCCTTAGGCCAAAAAATGATAAGTTGGAAAAAAATGGATTAAGCAAAAATAGCTGATGCTACTAATAATTTGATGTTCCACATTTTGCTATCTCTGATGTTACCTACAATTCAAAATAGTTGCTCTGCAGGCTTTGCAGAACAGCCCACATTTTTCGCCACAGTGCTCATCAATGATACAAAAATGCACTCGACCATTACATGCGCGTAAATTTGCAATTTATCCTTTGCTGGATCAAAAAAGATGAAAACTTACATCCTTGCAATTCGGTATTAAGGGATCAATCGCTCTCTTCCATTGCTTGAGCAATTCAAGAGATAAACAATATAACCTGCCATAGCAATATAATAAATCTCTTTTTGCCTGATTTTACAGATTGTCACAAACTACACCAAAGCAATCATGGCAACTAAAAATTAGTGATAGTCGAATTTGATTAATTTTATACTGAACGATTGTGTTATCAAACAATAAAATCCAAATAAACCTTTCTGTGCCATGGTGGAATGGGAATTAATCTATTTTGTGATGTTGGAGTAGCACCTTTTCATTTGATGATGACAAATTAAACAAAAATTCAGCGTAGAACATTAAAACCAACTTGCAGTCTGTTTTTTGCAACGGTATTCCAAATCAAATCAATCCGAAAAATATTTAGCCTATCCCCGATTCCTATTCCTATTTCATGATAAACGCCATCAGTAGTTTCTGTCGGCGTGCTCAACGGATCGGCATATTGTCGGTTTTTTTCTGAAAGCGAGCTCCAGCCGAAACCAGACCAGCAAGTTAGCTTGAGCGCCTTGAGCAAACCAAGTTTGATGCCGTAATCATAAAAAGCTGTTCCTGTTATCGAATAATCGACAATTGTCGAAATCATTCGATCGCCGGTAAAGGCTTTGTAATCCACGCCGCGCAAATTGCCATAATAACTCAGGAAAGTCTTACCGCCAAAGTCGAGCCATTTTTGCGGCGGCAATTGCCCAAAAGAAAAACCAGCTAAAAGATGAACATGAAAATAACTGTTCATGCCAGGGCGAAAACTTTTATGAAGATAAAATTTTAAAAGTTGGTAAGAGAAATCATGGTTCAATTTGCTACGACTGGAAAACTCACCACTTAAATCTATGTCCAAATGGTAGGAACGATAAAGCAGTGTTGCATTAATCGCATTGTTTCTCCCTTCTGTTATTTCTGGATTCAGTCGGAATCGTTGTTTATTGTTAAATAGGCTAAAGCGCGTATGATTGAAAGCATTTTTTTCATCGTGAGCTACGACAGCAATTTTAAGGGCCAGATTTTCATTAGCACGGACTCCTAATCCAATTTGGGCGCCAGTTTTATAATAATAATCTCGATAGTCTCCTTTATATAACAGACTGGTCAGAGTATTTTTGCCAGTAGTTATTTGCCAGTTCTGCTCTTCAAAGCTGAGCGTTTTATAAGCATTGGATTCAAAGAAAATTTTTTTTCTCTTATCAAGAAAGACAAGAAAATCAACCTCGCCTTTCCATTGTTTATCTTTGACGCCATAACTTCCATTAAATGAGACAGCAGCGTTGTTCAAAACAAAATTAGTGATGTGGAAACCATAATTCAATCCCAGTCCCTCGATCCGGTCGTAACGGATGAACTTGCCTAAGTTTTGAGCAAAATTAAAATATGTGCCAAATTTTTGTTCCAAGCCCTGGCGATAGGCTTCTTTAGCAATGGCTTCAGACGCCAATAATTCAGTCAGTAAATTCTCGGCAGAAAATTTGTTTTCGATGCTTTTAATGATTTCCTCCTGTTCTTTTTGAGAGAGTTGTGCCGGATGAGTTAGGTCAGAAAATAATTTTTTTTCCAAGGTCGAATCAGGCGCATAAGTTACTTTTTCATTTTTTGGAGAAATTGATTCTGTCTCTATTGGATTGACCAAATAAGAATCAAATCTGATGAGGCGCTGGACGCACACCTTGATCCCCCACAGCTTCATATCGACCTCTTCCTCCAAATTAGTGGGCAGCCAGTATGTATCCAGCAACAACGCTTTTTGAGTTTTTACCTTATGATTTTCTGATCCTGATATGCTCAAAGAAAATCTGTTTTCGCTGCGGCTAACTGAAGGATTGACAAAAGATGATGCTTCATTAAAAATGACATCCGAAGCCACTACTTCAGCTTTATTAACATCCAACTGATAGGTACCGTGCACAGCCGGAATAGCGTTATCTCTGGGTGCGACAGATACGGTATAAATTCTATTTTCTCCAAAACCAATCTCATTGATTTTTTGATACAAATACAATGAATCAGCGCCTCGGGCAAAAGGATAGAGCGGCCAGCGATTGAACGTTTTTTTCGCCGGCATGCCCAGAGCAGAAGGATCATATAAATAATGAAAAGGATTGGGCAACGGCAAAACGCCTTTGCCAATATTCACCTTTTCGCTATCCGGCACCACAATGCGCTGGGCTTTGATAATTATTCTAATCGAATCAGGCTTAATCCAGTATCCATCAAAATAATATTCTTCCAAATAAGGAATCAATTTTATATCAAAGGGACCATAGGCGAGATAAACATACGATTTCGAATAGCCGCTGAAAAAGACACTATCGATGGAATCATAAAATTTTTGACTGGTGTTTTGAACCCTTCTTATTAAGGCAGAGAGATCGTCATTTTGGGAAGCGAAACTCGAGACTGACATGGCACCAACAAATAATAAAAACGTAATATTTGCTTCCCAAAACAAGTAGCAAAAGGTTGTCTTCGTTAATCTCATGTTTTAACTTTAAAATTAATTTTAATAATTTTGCTGATTAATAGATAACTCAGAACCGCGACAATAAATCCCGTCACCACGCCTGAAATTATCATCACGGGTATTAAATAAAAAATTTCCAATCTTTTGACAATCACTCTTTCTACCAAAATCAATTGAGTTAGATTATGAACAACTGCGCCGCAGATGCTAATGCCGAAAATGCTGAAATAAACAGATAAAAACTGTTTGAGCAAAACCATGGACAAGGTCGCAGCAATGCCACCGCAAAAACTCAACAGAAATGCCGGATTAAACAACGTGCCTAACATCATCGATCCAACCAGAATGCGCAATACTACCACGATAAACGCTGATCGAATTCCTAAAATATATAGCGCAACCAGAGTTGCCACATGTGCTAAACCTGGCTTTAACCAGGGCAACGGTGTCGGAATCAGAGATTCAAAAAGAAATAAGACCAAACCCAATGAAGTGATCAGGGCTAACTGTGTCATTTGTGAAGAGAGAGAAGTGGCTAACTTGTTATTATTGAGTGATAACATCAAATTGGCCATTTTGTTTTCCGTTGATTCGAATTACAATTTTATTAGGAACGCAAACGAGGATGTCACCAGTTCGCTGAATCCAACCGGATTTAATACAAATTTTTTCCGGACAAGGGGAAGCGAGAACGCGTACTTGTTTATTTTTTACCTGCACAATGGTTGTTCCCAAAGCACCAGCAAAAGCCAATTGCTGGTTTTTGTCCAAGGAGTAAAACTGCTCTTTGCTTCCGACCATGGAAACCGAAAAACAATTTCCTTGCTGACGAAGCTGATGCAAAACTACCAGGCTTAAAAAGCCAGCCAAAAGAAAAATAGCTATTAAAAGTTTATCGGCTAAAGTCAAAAATTGAAAATACGTTGTGATAGTCAAATTTTTTGCTGACATATGTTTGTTGATGTTGTATCATTTCAGCATAACTGGAAAAAACTCGTATTGCTCATAGACTGTCGCTAACGGAATTGATGAACCGAAGCCTTCATCCGTGAAATAAATACGCCAGCCGATTTCCTGATTTTTCTTCAGCGTGAATGGCACTCGATCGTTATTGGGAATTGCCAGTTTGATGATATATTTTTTTTCAAAAACCTGCGTTTTTAATTTGACTGAAAATTCATCCAAAATTTTGCCAAATTGGGCACGGTATTCTGGCTCGTCGTCCCACATTTCAAAATAACCTTTGCCCAGACTTTCATGCCATTTTCTGGCCTCGTCAGTTGCATCCATGACACGAATTTCATAAAAATGCTGACTAAATGGATCAATGACCAGACGGTAATTGTCTTTGCCGTGCCACCAGCCATTATTTAGCAAATCGATATCAAGGTGCAGGTGCGCTGGCGCATCCATCTCGCAGCCAAAGTAAAGAAAAGCATCATCCCAATTGATAAAAATTTTTGCCTGGAGCTGGCTTTCGAATAAGAAATTGGTTGAACAAAAATCCAACTCGTCACTGATCAAAAACCAGGAACTCCAATTGCTTTCCCATTGCGGTGTGATTTGAGGTATCTGCTGAACGATCTTGTGCAAAGGCAGAACATCTTTCCCATCAAGCAATCCATCGCTATCGGTGTCTCTTATTTTTGGCTGACTGCCCTGATAAATTCCAGCCATAAATTCTTCCAAATCATTTAGCCCATCGTCATCCGAATCAGCTTTTAACGTATCGCTGCCAAAACGGATTTCATCGAATGGTAAACGGTGGTCATCATCAGGCAAACCATCGCCATCCCGGTCTATCGACTGGTCAATTTTGCCCCAGGGCGATTTGATAGCATTGTACTTATTGAATTGACGAAAAATTTCGGCCTGATAGCTAAATTGCTCTCCAGCTCGAATTGAGTAATCCAATGGCTGATCGCCATGCCACATGTCGGAAACTCCGCTGCCTTCATAACAGACCAGATCAATGGAATGTTGTAGTTCATGAATGAACAGCCAAGTGGCGGCATAATTTATTTCCGGATTATCGCCCGGATAGAAAACAGATGTTTTGCAAGGAAACTGAAAAAAGGAATAACCACTCTTGCCTAAAATTTTCATTCCGCCAAAATTGCCTCCGCCTTGTGGTGGATGATAGATCAACAAAATAATGCTGAATTTATTCTGTCGCACACCATTTTTGAGCAGA
Source organism: uncultured Cytophagia bacterium (assembly GCA_964571835.1). GTDB lineage: Bacteria > Zhuqueibacterota > Zhuqueibacteria > Thermofontimicrobiales > Thermofontimicrobiaceae > CAZNDR01. The sequence continues at coordinate 15,136 of CAZNDR010000015.1, forward strand.
TCAGCTTCGACATATTCTGGCAAAAGCAGACCGTTTTCCGGGAAAAAGCGTGGTGGCTTTGCTTCTTCTATTTTCAAATAAGAGAGAGACAAATTGAGATAACAGCCTGAATTTCGCCATATAAATAGTCTTGCCAATTCTAAACCCTGTTTTAACTGGTCTATGTCCATTTCTGTCATAATCATGCCAGCACAATTGGTCAGAAACACTACGAGGACATCGATAGTGGCAAATCGTTTGAATGGTCGCTGCACAGCAGTTTGCTGATTTTGCGCCAAGCCCAAATTTATCAGGAAAAAAACTAACAGAAAAGCGACCAACTTGACTTGTGTGTTCTTCATGTTTGTTAGCTTATTTTGAGAAAATACCAAGGAAAACTGGTACCTCGGATAGTCCACTAATTTCTTTGGAATAATTATTGAAGTCAATGTACAACTGGCTAGAGCGACCGCCATCGAGATTGAGTGCTGATTTGACATTCAATTCCGGCAGCATCAAAAAGTTTTGCAATTCGCTAAAACTGATGCCACTCAATTGAGTGTCGGTAATATAAAAAATTAGCCTGCCGCGGTAGTCGACCGCCACGCCAGAGCGCCGCGTAATTTCTGAGTCATTTTTAATGTCTTTGATCGGCTGGCCATGGTTTATCAGTCTGGGAAAACTTTGAATTGCTTCTACTACGCCCTCTGAGGCAAAGGCGTTGCGATGAAGTATTTGCGGGCGAGCGTATTTCAAACAAAAAATGCCTGAGTTTTTCATGCTGAGTCGCGGCAATGGCTGAACAATTTTTCGGTTTTGTACGATTAAACCCAACGGTCGTCCGTTAGGATCAAAAAAACTCGCATTAATAGCCGCGGCGGCTCCTTCTGAAGCAGCAATTTCTTTTGCTGTGGTCAATAGTTTATTATAAAGTACCCGGAGGCTAAAAAAATCAAGATTGACCCGCAGCAAAAAAATCGTGGTCGAAAAACCTGTTTGTTTATTTTTCCACAATATATCGCCGATCTCGAGTCCTTCACTCAATTGTTGCCATTGAATTCGAGAATGGGAAAATTTCTTGAAGTTGGCTGTTGACAAAATTGGTTTCATATTTTTTATGAAAAAAGTGGGAAAGAAATACCATAAAAAAAATATGATGATCGCTAAAAAAAGCAATCGCCAAAAATATTCTTTCAATTTCGATTTCTCTTTCAATTCGACCTGCTAGTAAAATTTTTTAAAGGACAATTTAGGCTACTGACCAATCCCACCTGTCATTACATTTTGAAACAAATATTTTGCAAAAAATAATTCTTCAGCTCGTAACGCTTGTTAAAAATTTTAGTGCTGGTAATATAGAAAATCAGGATTTCAAAATCAAGGATTAATATTAAAAATATTATCATTTTAAAAATCAATATATTAAATGTCAGCAAGCAGCTATTTTTCGAGACTTCACATTTAATATTGACAGGGTAAATAATCAAGGAAAAAAGGCACAGATTTTGCCTGAAATCATGCACAACTCAGATCAGATGTAAGTCGGCCTTTTTCAACTAGCATACGTAATATGAACGAAAGATACCTAAAAATTGAGCGCTCTTTATTCTTGATTGCTTTTATTTTTGCTCTCGTCATTTTTGTACCTGATATTGCCGTGGGAGCGGATGAAAATAAGATGTTTGGCTTAACTATCCCGGCTGAAGTTCTTAATTATTGGACAACTCATTTGCCTGACACAGCAAAGTATAACAGCAATGCTTTTCCTACTGCATTAGATTGGGGTAATAACGATAGTCAAATTAAAAATCAACTGTCCTGCGGCTCGTGCTGGGCTTTTGCCTCCGTAGCCTTGGTGGAAAATTTGGGAACCAAAAATGATCTTTCCGAACAAGTAGTATTATCATGCGCCACTGGTAGTTGCGCCGGCGGTTGGTACGGCAATGCCTTGAAATATTTTCATGATTACGGCGTACCGGATGAAAACTGCTACCAATATCTAATTGCAGATGGAGTTTGTGAGGATAAATGTACCAATCCGAGCTATGTCGAAAAATTGAGTAATTATGATTATTACGGAAGATGGGGTGTGCCAACAGCTAGCACTGTCAATGATTTGAAAAATCTGCTGCAATCAGGACCAGTAATAGTTAGCTTATACGTGCCAGCTGATGGTACTTTTGAGAGCTACAGCGAAGGCATTTATAATTATAATGGCGGCGCAATTTCCAGTGATCGGGGACATGCGGTTTTGGTGGTCGGTTATAACGATGTGGAAGGCTATTTTAAGGCAAAGAACAGCTGGGGATCAGATTGGGGCGAAGCTGGCTACTTTCGCATTTCTTATGACGATGTTACCGACGATGTCCAATTTGGTGGTTACGCCTGCACTGGCTCTGGTGCTTATACCTATCAGACAACGCCAGTGGAACTGTCAGCCTTTTCGGCCCAGACTCAGAAAAATCAAATTCGGCTGCTATGGACTACCAGTAGCGAATCAAATAACTATGGCTTTGATGTTGAAAAAAGCTCAGATGGCGATAATTTCCAGCGCTTGATTTTTATCAAAGGATTCGGCACGACCAATTTACCTCAAACCTATTCATTCCTGGATACGGATGTGCCGATTGGCAACTACTATTATCGATTGAAACAAATTGATTTTGATGGGCAAACGACGTACTCAGCAAAAATTGAAGTGAGGCTAAATGCGCCGTCTGATTATTTGCTGGCTCAAAATTATCCCAATCCGTTTAACCAAGCGACAAATATATCTTTTGAGCTTCCTGAAATGAGCGATGTGTCATTGACGATCTTTAACGCTTTAGGTCAAGCTGTCAAGACATTGCTTGATTACAACATGCGGGCTGGCTATCATTCTGTTCATTGGAATGGACAAGATGAAAACGGTGGTTTGGTTCCCAGTGGACTATATTATTACCAAATTCAAGCAGGCGATTATACTAAAACAAGAAGATTAGTTTTAATAAGATAACTCATAAATCTCCTCTATAGGTTCCTCCCTTAATTGATGTTGCCATTGTGATCGAAGCGATCCCCTGTCCCTTGGGCAGGGGATCGCTTTTTTATCTGTTAGCGATTCAGATTTTCTGATATCAATTTTTTTATAATTAATGGTGAAATCATTTTTGGGGGGTAGCAAAACATGGGCTAAACTTCGGCAGCGCTAAGCATAACTTTGCTGAAATGTCACCCTGACTCCTGAGCAATCGAGAAAAGGTGATATTCACTCTTGTACCTACCCTTCTATTGGCAAAACCCTCGAATTATTATGCGCTCAAATCATTAGGGCATCACTTTATATTTTTTAACAAAGCCCATCGGACGATAGCTCATTTTTGCCTGGCGTAAGCCGGGATTCCCCAAGTCTTGCTCTCGATTAATAAATTTATATTTTTTGGGCAGCGCCAATGCCAGGCATTGGTTGATAAATTGATAAATTCCTTTGTACTGATTTAATGCTTTTTCGAAGTGAACGACAAAGCTTTCACCATTAGCTAATTCTTCTCCCATTGTAAAAGCCGCTGGTGTGCCATCGACAAAATAAATACAGCCGCACAATTGAAGCAGCTCGGCGTTTTCAATAGCATTTCGGGCTGCTTTAGCGTCGCCAACATCAGGTCTGCCCTGGCTCCATTTTTCGATTATTTCTATGGCATCCGGATAATATTCTTCAGTGAGCGGTTTGCCCTGATAAGAATAATTGTTGATAAAAGCATTGACCAGATTTTTCTTTTTATGGAATTTCCTGCCAGCTAATCTTGCCAAGTCTGACCTGAGGTACAAATAGTCAAAATTATCCCGGTCTTCAAATACCTGATAGCCAAAAGCTTTTAATAGGTCAGTCTGCATTTCTGAAGCTGCTTTCATAAATCCATAGTTGGAAAAAAATTCGTCTAATAAAGACTTGTCAGGTATTTCAAACGGCAGCATAAAAAAATTTGCTTTTCCGTCTTTGCCGATAATGAGATAGCTGTTTTCCTCCAGCTTGGAGATACGATAATGATGAGTTTCTCTGAAAAGGAAAAGATTGGCAAAGGTAAATTCTGAAATTCCAGCTGATAATTGCTGAAACAGATTGTGCAGTTCAGGACGGAAGTCAATCTCTATTTTATCAAAATTAGGATATAAAGATACTTTTGTCTCTTGCATAGCGCATAATCCATACTATAATAAAAAAGCTTTAGCTCGAAAGACGATTAAAAAGAAAATGCTTAGATCAGCAAAAAAATGAATAATAACTGGCACAGAAATACTTTTGTTTTGCTTTGCTACATAGCCCAAAATTAATCCAAAAATAAAAGTCAAGAAAATACCAATGACACCTGAAGGAAAACCATTTTGAAAATGCAAGAAACTGAACCATATTGCTTGCAAGCAGATCGCCAGCGAAAAACCTATTTGATCAGCAAATTGCGTAAGGAGAAAACTGCGGAATAGGCATTCTTCGTAGCAGGCATTGACAGCTGCAAAGCCAAAACCCATCGGGATTAAAAAATAGAGGGACCCTTTGGGTAAATATTTTGCATAAGGATTGCCCTTTTGAAAGAAAAACCAGACTGCTAAAGTAACGATGGAAACGAATGAAATTAATAGAACAATCC
>CAZNDR010000016.1:0-5820 GCA_964571835.1 uncultured Cytophagia bacterium
ATTGTATAATTATTACAAGGGTTTAATTGCCCTGCGCATGCAGTACCCAGTTTTGAGAAAAGCGCCTCGCAGCAGCTATCAATTTTTGCCTTGTCAAAATGAACTGGCGATTGGTTTTTGGATCGACAAAAAATTATCGGGTGCAGCGAACGATCTGGTGGTATTGATGAATGGAGATACCAAAAAATCAATCCCTTTTAAATTGCCCCATGGCGATTGGGCGGCAATCGTCGATAAAAAGAAAGCTGGGACTGAAATCATCCAAAATAATTTTAGTGGAGAAATCGTGATTCCGCCCACCAGCGGGATGGTTTTAATAAAGTAAACCTATTCCCACTGATCGAAAATCTCAGCGAAAAGAACCGATTTTCGTTTGTGATCAGTGGGAAATTTATCGTTCTCATACTCCGTAGAAATTTTGCCTTGATGAAGTTTTCTCAAAAAACGTTTCTCCGTCCCAAACGCTGATTTTGATTTTTTTAGCATTGTCAGCAATCATGTTTTCGTCGGCACTGATTGAGTTAAGACAAAGCAAAATTGAATTGCTGGATCTAATGGAAGAACAAGCCCATGATTTGCTGGAAACTGTAATTACCTCCTCCAGTAATGCGTTGTTGACTTACGAACACTTGGAGTTATTTTTAGAAGAGCGGCTGTTGAACAACGCTGGCTGCCTCAAATATTTGCTGGAAAAAGGAGAAATGAATAATAAGCTGTTGGAAAGATTTGCCGCTGAAAATAAAATTTATCGCATCAATATCTTCTCGTCGAGCGGTGAAAAAAAATATTGGAGTCACAATCCGAATCACGAAACGTCAGCCGGAAAAATGTCTCCTGCCCTCACCGTAAAGCCAATTTTTAGCGGAGAAAAAGATACGCTTTTTATTGGTATTAAACAGGCTAATTATGAAGAAGGCACACGCTTTGCCATTGCTTTGGCAGCAAAAGATCGGAGCGCCATTGTTTTAAATCTGAATGCTGAAGAGCTGCTAAATTTTCGCCGCCAGATCGGCTTTGGCTCGTTATTAAAAAATATTGCCCACAGTCGCAGCATCGTTTACCTCGCGCTGCAGGATACGCTGGGCATCATTGCTGCCTTAGGCAATATTTCTGAATTAGAAAAAATCAAAGATTCTCAATTTTTAGCGCCGTCTTTGACTGATTCAACTTTTAAAACTCGAATTTTGAATTTTGAAACGCTCAACGTGTACGAAGCGATTTATCCCTTTTTTTTGAGGATGATGTCATCGGCTTATTCCGACTTGGCCTGTCGTTGGAGCCATTAAAAAAAATAGAGCAGAGAGTTTACCAGAGAATCGGTATCATCTCGGCTATTTTGTTGGTATTCGGATTGATTGTTTTTCCGTTAATTCTGGTGAGACAAAATTACGATTTGCTGGAAAGACAATATCAGGTTGTCGAGTCTTATTCTTCGGATATTATTCATCATGTGAGCGATTCGATCATTGTTTGGATGGTGAGAAAAGAATAAAAATTTTTAACCGGGCTGCTCAACAAATTTTTAGATGGGATGAAAACAATGCGATCGGTCGTCGCTGGTCAGCACTCTGGCAGTAGGGTGAGCTGGAAAAAATATTAGCCTCCGGCTCGCTGCTGAATCAAGTCGATTGTCAAATAAATGATCAGAAAAAAAAATTACTCATTTCCACAGCAGTTTTTAAAGATGAAAAAAAGGAAGATAACTTTATCCTTGTCATTCGCGACTTGACTGAACGACGAAGACTAGAAGCCCAATTGCAGCGCAACGAAAGGCTGACGGCTATGGGCGAGTTGGCTTCCAGAGTAGCGCATGAAATCAGAAATCCACTGAACGCCATTGGCACAATTGCCCAGCAGCTTGACAAAGATTTCGAGCCCAGCACAAATAGCCAGGAATATCACCAATTGACCAAAGTTGTGATTAAAGAAGTGTCTCGCATCAATGAGACGATTTAAGATTTTCTCCGCTTCGCCCGTCCTGAGCCGATACGTCCCCGTGATTTTCTTTTAAGAGAATTATTCGATTTTCTGCATCAGCAGTACCAAGCCATGTTTGCAGAAAAAAGGATCAAAAAAAATCAACAGAACAACTGGAGCGGAGCCGTGGTTTGGGATAAACAGCACATGCAGCAGGCGTTGATGAATTTATATCAAAATGCTATTGATGCGATGCCAGAAGGCGGCGAGCTCCATGTTGAGGTCGAACCAATAAGTGAATCCGAGTTGGAAATTTTAATAAATGACACCGGGATTGGAATCCCCCAAAAATCCTCTCTAAAATCTTTAACTTATATTTTGCGACCAAGGATAAAGGTGCGGGGATTGGATTGAGTATTGTGCAACGAATCGTCTATGAGCATGGAGGCATTATTTCAGTGGAAAGTCAAGAAAAAATGGGCACAACCGTTATATTGAGAATGCCAATCAAGGTCGGACGAGATAAAAATGGAGTTGGCAGAAGATGAAAAATTTATCCATACTCATCATTGACGATGAAGCCTCACCACTGCTTTCGTTAAGGGGCTTTTTGAGTCGCCGGCAGTTTCAGGTTTTTACTGCTGCAAGTGGACCGGAGGGATGGAGAGTCGCTCAAAAAAATGTTGTCGATGTGGTGCTGACCGATTTCCGCATGCCGGAATGGGATGGCTTGAAAGTTCTTGAAGAGATGAAAGCACTGAATCCTAAAGATGAAACATGAGTTCAGTGGCAATGTGCGTGAGTTGGAAAATATGATTCAGAGCGCAGTCGTGTTGTGCCGCAGCGATTACATCACCCAAAAGTGTTTGCCACCACAGATGAAAATAAAATCGGAGAGGGCAGTGCTCGATCCACATCAGCTCGAACATGCTTATGAGGCAAAAATGAAGGCTTTTGAAAAAGAAATGATTGCCGAAGCACTTGCCCAGACAAGCGGCAATCAAAGTGCGGCGGCACGATTATTAAAAATAACAGAACGGCACTTGCGGTCACGACTGGATAAGTTGGAATTGAAGCAAAGAAAATAATTCTAAACAATTAGAATCGAAAGTCAGTTATTTGGACAAGCAGCCGTCATCATTCACCATTGGCGCCTCCGGCTTCTTCTCATTTTTCTTTACTTATACAAATGATGGGCTTCTGGGCTCGCTTATTATTTCTGATAAGGGATATAAAGTATTATAATTCCCTCGCTCAAGGGTTAGGCAAGCATCAAGTTGTTTTTTTCTGCTTTTTGGTTTGAGCCAACACATGATCAAAATCAAGGTCATGATTAAGCTGCCTTCGGAGTAATCATATCATGCTTGGCTTTTGCTGTCAGCATTTTGAATATCATGTTGCTCTGTTACATGATCACAGAGAATTCAATTATGGCAATTATTGCAATAATAAACCGTCCATTTTTTGTTGCTCAACTTTTCGGGCTTCGTCAGATCAATTAAATTATTGGCGCTTTGAAAAGGACCAGCTGATAAATCTGCTGACGACAGCAACTCGTATTGCCGCCAAAGTAGCGAATTTTCTGCTTGATTTAAACTACTTTCTTTGTTAATTTATAATCGATTATCTTTTCATTTAGAGTAATAAAACAAATAAATATGAAGTCCCAATCTCACATGCGGTTTGATTGGCAGCCCAATCAAAATTCAACTTTTTCTGGCTTTGAACTTTTAAAAAAGGTGGAAAAATCCAACAGTGCGGTTGACGTCGCCCAAAAAACTAAGTCCAGTTTGAACGGCGATTTTGAGAAAGCGAACTTTTTGTGTTGTCGTGAGTGCAAATATCCGATTACTCATGAGACGGACCGGATTTACATAAATGAGCAACATCAACATGTGTTTGCCAATCCCCACGGATTCGTTTATAATATTGGCTGTTTTCGAAAAGCACCAGGCTGTATTCAGTTCGGAGAAGCAACCGATTTTTTTACCTGGTTTCCCGGCTATTCCTGGCAGATCGTAATTTGTCGTCACTGCGCAGTTTTGTTGGGCTGGTTTTTCCAATCAAAAGAGAGCTGGTTTTGGGGACTTATTCTGGACAAGTTGATAAGTTTCAAACAAAACACTAAGGTATAGCTGAATGAACGATACCAGTTTAGAATACGACAGCGATGTCATCACTAAAGATAGCATAGACGTAAAGGAGCCACGGCTCTATCATGTCATTTTGTACAATGATCATTATACGACCATGGATTTTGTCGTTTTTGTTTTGGAGACGATTTTCCATCATCCAAGGCCTATTTCCGAGAAAATTATGCTTGACGTGCACGAAAAGGGGAAAGGCATTGCTGGGACTTATCCTCGAGATATTGCCGAGACAAAAGCGCTGCAGACTCGTTCCTTAGCGAAGGAGCACAATTTTCCGTTAAAATGTGTTGCCGAACCGGCTTAGTAATTTAAGGTGAATAAAATGGCTCGTCAAGAAGTAGAATTAGTCGTCAATTCAGCTATTCGCGAAGCCATCTTGCGAAGGCATGAATATATTACCGTTGAACATTTGCTTTATAGTTTGCTTCAGCACGAACAAGGAGCGGATATCATTTTAAATTGTGAAGGAAATGTCGATGAGCTATTGGCCGATTTGTTGCATTTTTTTGAGAGTAACATTCCTGAATTGCCGATAAAAAAAATAACGGTTGAAGAAGGGCAAAAGCAATCTCAGGAAACTGACATGATGCCCATGCAAACACTTGGCTTCCGTCGTGTGCTGGAGCGCGCCACCAATCAGATGAATTATTCAGGAAGACAAGAGGTCGAGATTGGTGATTTGCTGGCTGCCCTGTTTCTGGAGCAAGATTCCCATGCTGTTTACTTGCTGAAAAAACAAGGGATCACGAGATTAATGATTTTAGAATATATATCGCATGGCGCGTCGGCTGATAAAGAAATGAGTGCAGAAAATGATTTTGATGAGACCTCAGAATTGGCGGCTTCTGAGGAGGAACCATCGCGCCAAAGGCATACTAAAGCGGAATTTAAGCTCGAATCATTTGCCATCAATTTAACCGACCTGGCACGACAAGGTCGATTAGATCCATTGATCGGTCGCGAGTCAGAACTGACACGAATTATTCAGGTGCTGTGCCGTCGCTTAAAACATAATCCCATTTTGATTGGCGAGCCTGGCGTCGGCAAGACGGCTATTGTGGAAGGTCTGGCTCAAAAAATTGTAAGAGGAGAGGTACCAAAATTTCTGGATAACGCAGAAATTTTTTCGCTCGATCTCGGAGCCGTGGTGGCTGGCACAAAATATCGTGGACAGTTTGAACAGCGATTCAAAACGGCGTTGGATAAAATTAGCAAAATAAATAAGCAGGAGAAAAATGGGCTGGGAGCAGTTCTTTTCATCGATGAAATTCATACCATAGTCGGCGCTGGTGCTGCTTCCGGAACTTCTATCGACGGGTCCGGGCTGTTAAAAAAAGCATTGCAGGTCGAAAATCTGCGCTGCATTGGCACGACTACTCATGAGGAGTACCGCCGGTACTTTGAGCAGGACCGGGCATTGGTGCGGCGCTTTCAGAAAATTCCCATTTCCGAAGCTTCGGTCGAAGATTCCATTGAAATTTTAAGAGGTCTGCGATCTCATTTTGAGGATTATTATCAAATAAAATTTACTGATGAGGCGTTGGCAAGCGCGGCTCAGTTATCTTTCAAATATATTGCCGAGCGCTTTTTACCAGATAAAGCCATCGACGTTATCGATGAAGCTGGCGCTTTGAATCTGATTCGTTCATCAGATAAACAGAAAAGTATGTTGGGCGTGGCTGACGTGGAGGAGGTGGTCACCCAGATTTCCAATATCCCAGAGCTAAATCCCGGAGCAACAGAACGGGAGCAA
>CAZNDR010000016.1:5830-12531 GCA_964571835.1 uncultured Cytophagia bacterium
AGCAATTGGCAGCGCTGACTGATAAGCTCAAACAAAAAATATTTGGTCAGAATCAGGCGATTGATGCGGTTTGTGCGGCGATCAAATTGTCACGCGCCGGGCTCAATTTGCCGGACAAACCGGTGGGCGCTTTTCTCTTTGCCGGGCCAACTGGCGTTGGCAAAACCGAAGTGGCTAAACAATTGGCGGCGGTTTTAGGCGTGAGTTTTAAGCGATATGACATGAGCGAGTACATGGAAAAGCATACGGTTTCTCGCCTAATCGGTGCGCCGCCGGGGTATGTCGGTTTTGATCAGGGAGGTTTGCTGACAGAAACGATTAGAAAAAATCCTCATTGTGTTTTGTTGTTAGATGAAATCGAAAAAGCTCATCAAGATTTGTTCGATATTTTATTGCAGGTGATGGATCATGCAACGCTGACCGATAACACCGGTCGTGAAGCAGATTTTCGCAATGTGATTCTCATTATGACAACTAACGCCGGCGCCAGAGAAATGGGGCAACGCACTATTGGCTTTGAGCAGAAGATGAATCTTGCTGCCAGCAAAAATGCCATCGAAAAATTGTTCAGTCCCGAGTTCAGAAACCGGCTTACAGAAATTGTATATTTTAGTCCGTTGTCTCTGGCGATCATGGAAAAAATTGTTGATAAGTTTATCGATGAGCTCAATGTGCAACTTGCCGCACAAAAAATTAAACTAAAAATCGATCAGCGGGTTAGAACCTGGCTGGCGCAAAATGGCTTTGATGAAAGGTACGGTGCCCGGCCATTAGCACGGCTCATTCAAACAACCATCCGCCAACCGTTGGCAGAAGAAATTTTGTTTGGGAAATTGCAGGATGGTGGTGTGGCAGAAGTTGTTTCCAGAGATGGAAAACTAATGGTCAAGCCTCAGTCGGAAATGGCAAATAAGCGTGCACGAAAAAGAGCGATGAAACGGAAAATTGCCGATTAATATGTTAAGTCAATCTGTTTAACAAAGATTGATAGCTCTGGCATCATTATTTGAATTGACTACTTTACTCAACATATCTAAAAATACTTATCCACCCAATAACAAAACTGCGCACAAAGCAGTCCTCCGTAAATTCCTAATATATTGCCTAACACGGCCATTAATAATCCCACTGGTGCCATTGATTTTTGATAGACCGAGGCAACAATCGGCGCAGTGACTGGGCCGCCGATATTAGCTTGGCTGGCGGTTGCCATTAAGAACATGGGTACTTTCGACATTTTGCCGGCTATGATTAAGCAGCCGGCATGAATCAAAAGCCAGCTAATGCCGACCGCTATAAAAAGCGGCAACTCGAAAATCGCTTTTAGATCCGCCCGAGCGCCGATAGAGGCTAACAAGAGAAAAAGGAAAAAATTGCCCACATGCGACGCACCGGCATATTCGAGTTGTGAGAGGCGAGTGAACGACAACAGTAATCCCAGTGTGGTCACTAAAATGATTGTCCAGGCAAAGGCATTGATGACCACACCAACTTGAGGCAGTTTCTTGCCCAACTCCAGACAAAGGTAACCGCCACCGAAAGCCAATATCATCATCGTGGTGAGATCGGTAAACATCAACGGCCGGCGATTGGTCTCGTTCAACTCGGTCAGGCGTTGATTGATATCATCGATTATTGAGCTGTCGACAGTACGCCAGTGGTCAAATCGCGCTTGAAAAGCAGAAAGAGCGATCACGATTCCCATCCAGCTATAGCCAATGACGGTATCAACGACAATAATTGGTCCTAGCAACGCTGGCGGCGTTTTTACACTTTCCGAAATTGCTACCAAATTGGCACTGCCACCGATCCAGCTACCAGAAAGGGCTGCTAAAGCTTTCCAACTTTCTGCTGGCAAATAATTATTAAAGATTAGCAAAACAATCGGTCCACCGATGACAATTCCAAAACTGCCAGCTAACATAGTGAGAATAGCTTTGCCGCCCAATTTAGCAATGGTCGGCAGATTAGCAGAAAGCAAAAGCAAAATTAAGGCAGCAGGTAATAGGTGATCGCGAATCCACGAATACACCGGCGATTCGGCGGGAATCACGCCCAGCGTCGTTGCTAACATGGGCAGAAAATAGATCCACAGCACAGGCGTAAGATAACGAAAAAATTTTCTTAATTTTTGTCTTTGGCTCAGCCAATAAGTGATTCCAATAATGAGGATGAGAAAAACGAAAATTTGGCTTGAGTTGGTCAGTAAAGCAGTGGCCATGAATTTCTATTCTACAATAATTGTTTGAAAATTACCAAGATCTAATTATGAACTTTCACCAAAGCCCGTTGTTTCCACACTGTGAAACAGATCTGGCTAAAATCGTCCCCTGACTAATCAAAACAAACCACCGGCTGCATACTCGTAAGCTTCGGGGGTATCAATATCGATCCATTCTTCATTTTTTTTCATCAAGACCGCTTCCATATCATCATTGGCTATTAAACCTTGAATTGCCGCGCTGATGGACTCTTTTCCTTGGTGCAACTGCTCCCGCATCGCAGAAAAATAGCGACTCGTCAAACGAAAAACGCCGCAATCAATGCCGTTGTATTGTTGTAATTCCTTACCGATCTGCACAATTCGCTTGCCGTCAAGCAGCACCTTCGTCGCATCGTTGATATCAAAAATGGTTTCAATCCGTTGATCAACTAATAACAAATTCTTAACAGACTGGCACAAGAGCAGAGCATTGATCGCGCTGCTGGAGACGAGGTGATCGGACATGGACAGCAGAAAGGGCTCCTTTTCGACCACTGGTTCCGCAGCCAAGACTGAGATCCCATTCCCTTTTTCCCAGTCTTCATTTGTTACAAAAGTGATATTGAGATTGAAAGAATTCATTTGCTCCACATACTGGCAAATTTTCTCGCGCTCACAACCGACCACAATGACAAAATCGGTTATTCCGCAGGAAGAAAAATTATTGATAATTGTGGAAAGAATGGTGCCTTTTCCAAAAGGCAACAAGGTTTTTGGATTACCATTGGTCAAATTTTTAATACGACTGCTCAAACCAGCAGCGATGATGACTGTCTTCATGTAGTTCCTTCATTCTTGTATCGCACATAAAATGAGCTGCAGCAGGCCATAGAGAGTCATGCAGCCGGCATAGGGTTTTTCCTTTGCACAACAGAATTGCGTGGCGACAAAAGGAAAAAAGGCTTTCTGCCCTCTCAGTTAGTAGCCTAAATTTCAATTAGGTACGTTTTCATGCCCGCCTTCGGCAAACAATTTTTCCATTTTTTCCACAAACCGTTGTGATGCCTTGCCATCCAATTTATAAAATAGATCCTTCCGGTAGTTGTCAGCTTTTTGTTTCATCTCGGCAGTGGGATAAAGCGCCTGTTCCACTGCTTCTCTAATTTGCTCTCCAGAGCTAATATGCGGAAAAGCGCCGTGCAAGAAAGTGCGGTTGTCGACTTCCAGCAAAGGTTCTCCATCAGAATGGTTTAATCTGTCGCAAGCTAAATCGAATACAATTCCAAATTTATTCAGCGCCAGAAAATCAAATATAGTGCTCGACGCTTCGCTAATAAGCGTGTCGGCTACAGCATAATAGGGCAAAATATTGTATTCATCAAATGGCAACAGAACAGCATGAGAATACCTTTTCAGTCGGCGCTCGAAAATGCGATGCTGCTTGTGAGGTGCGTATTTGCCCATCCAGCTATAAGGATGCAGTTTTATAATTAGATTATAGTCTTCAGTCTGCTCAAAAATAGCATTTTTTATCTGGTACAGGCAGGTTGGTTTGTAAGTTGGGGCAAACAAAACGGTTTTTTTTTGCGGATTGAGGCCTAATTTTTCCAATAACTTCTCCCGCTCGTTGAACCTCCCTTGAAAATAATAATCCAACTTTGGCAAGCCGATCAGATGCACTTCATTTTTTCCTAATCTGCCAGATTGCTGCAGCGCATCGACGCGATGTTGCCCTTCGACAAAAATTTGGTATTTATCCTGGGGAACTTTGGCCAAATTTCGATACAATATCGTTTTGATGCCTGTGCCATGATTCAGGAAACACAACAGCACGTTGCCGTAGTCTCTTGAATTACGCAACGTGTCGCCCGTAATGATGATGTCATAACCCCGTGTCTGATCAGTAAAGCGATAGCCTTGTCTTTCCCATTCTGAAATGATGTGGCTGCGATAAGGCAAATCAAAAAAAAGAAACCGTCTTCTTTCCATGTCCAGTGAAAACCAAACGTCATATTGCTGGTTGTTGATAAGCAAATCAATGACCGGATCAAATGCTGCCTTATGATAAACATAGCCAATGCGGAACAGAAGCTTGATTTTTTTCATCGTTGTTTTATTTGGTATCTGAATTTCGTCAAAGAATAAAAGACTCTCTTAAAATGAATTTGTCTTCTTTTTGTTCCCAGTATCGTGATTGGACCAGGGTACTTTTATTCTTCAGTGGTCGGCTCTTTTGCCATTAGTTTCCCAGCGTCATCAAAAACCAACTCATAATTTTTCTGATCCTCACTGTTTAGTAATTTGATCTCAAAAAATGTCTTTCCTTCTTTTTCAATTTTCTCAGTTAGTTTGATTGAGAACTGCTGAAATTCTGTGGCTACTGCTCGCTGGATATTTTCAGGAAGCTGCTCGGCGGCGATGACTTCTTCGATAGCAGCCACAGTTCCATCTGGTTTGTAAAGGGCGTCAATTTTTCTGCCTTGAAATTCACAGGAAATTTCATAAAATTTTTGCCCTTGTTCAGTTTCCTCAGCATAATTTTTGATGGCAGCGTTGGGATACGCCTGATTGAAAACCTGTAGCACTGCCGGCGGCACTTCTTGAGCAGTGATGTCTCGTTCTGGTTCTTTCTGTTGGCACGACATCAAGTTAAAAACTAATCCCAAAAGCACCAACCAGTTTCTAGAAATAATTTGTTTCATAATTTTTCCTTTCGCGAGTGGTTATTTTTTTGTTTCAAACAAATCTTGAAGCCATCGTAAGCAGTTTTGGCCTCAATGTTTAAAATAATAATTCAACAATGCTGTCAAGAGGGCAACTCCAACCCGTAACGTTGTTTTTGATCTGCTCGTTTTAACTGAAATGCCAGAAAAATGGAAATAATTCCCAGCAGTACCAGCATGAAAACTGGGATAGTGTAATCATAAGCTGGAATTTCTCCACTAGCTCTCATTTCATCAATACGCTGGACCACGTCTTCCATTTTTAATCCGCTGGCGATCAATTTATCTCTGGTCGTCTGAATCTGCTCGACAATTTTTGGATTCATCAGATCGAGCACTTTGCCAATTCCCCAATAGAAGGCTGAAAGCCCGTAATTTTGAATGGTAAAGATGGTCGCATAGGCGGTGCCGAGTCGATTTTCAGCGACAATTTTGGCGACCGCCGGCCACATGGCGGCTGGCACCAGCGAAAAGGCAATGCCCAGTGCTATCAGCCCCAGATAGCCAAGTCCCACCTGGTTAAACACCGAAAGCGACAGATGGGCAAAAATGATCAGCAACGAACCAAGCATCATCAGGCTGGCAGCTTTTCCTTTCTTATCGATCAGCCTGCCAAAGATCGGAGTGAACACAATCGTGCTAAAGGGAATCAAACTGGTTACTGAAGGACCGTTGTGGAAAAAAGCCAATATTTTTTCCCAGATTGACAGCTTGCTCATATCTGGCAAGGCCAAGGTGAAGCCAAACTTATTGACTAAAAGGTCCGGCGCATATTGGAGGAAAGGGAAAACCGCCGAATAAAAAGTTACGCAAAGCAATGAGATAAAAATAAAAGAGCGATCAGTAATCAAATTGGTCAGATCTTTAAATTTAAAGGTATCCTCCCTGGTGACTTCAGACGCCTGGGTTATGGCTTGGTCGCGTCTATCAAATTTTACGTCTAAAAAAAGATATGCGAGAAACATAATAAAAGCTAAACCGATTAATGAAGCTGCAAAAGAAAGGCCGGCATAGACATTGCCATTAGCGATATTCACTCCAAGCAAGATAGCTCCGGCGGTTCCTAATCGGCCAAAGCCGACATTGATCGCCATAGCCAAAGCCAGCTCATAGCCTTTGAACCATTTCACCACGGTGCGCGACACCATAACGCAGACGGTCTCCAAGCCGGTACCAAATAGTAATCTGCCAATTATCATCCAGACAAGCATCGTATTTTTGTCCTGTCCGAAGAATCCTTTGCTGGCAAAGGCAACAATGAGCGCACCGGCTGCCGCCAGAAAACTAAAGAAGCTACCAGTTCTGCGAATGCCCCATTTGTCCAGTGCGATGCCGCCGAGAATGATCATTAGGGCTAAGTTGGCCCAGGTAGTTGACGCCACGATCAAACCAAACTCGCTGCTATCAAATCCAAGCTGACTTTCCATTAGGCTTTTCAGCGGACCGAGACAATCCTGAAACCAATAGGTGGCAAACATTAAACCGCTAATTAAGACAAGCACCAGCCAGCGCAGCGGCGCTGATTCATTGAGCCTTTGTTGAGCTATCTCCATAAAATCTCCTCTCACAAGTGAAGTTTTATTCCGACGTTTTCCTAAATTTTGGTTTTCATTTGATTGATATTTAGTTTACAGCCAGATTAGACAACAACTGACTTGGCATTATTTCACGTGTTGGGCTAAAAATAATGATTATTTATCAGGATGTCAACAAAAATTATTGATTAGCCAGAAAAACTGGAGAGATAGAGTCAGACGAAAAGTTAAAGAAGGAAT
>CAZNDR010000016.1:12631-18474 GCA_964571835.1 uncultured Cytophagia bacterium
AAATATTTTAATAACTCAATGTCTTGATTCCAACTAAAGCCATCAAAAAATTCAGCGCCTTTGTGATCTCGGATTTTATAAAGCGCTTTAGATCGGTAGCAGGTGCCTAAGTAGACAAATTCAAATCCATTTTCTTGCGCCCAGTGGATTACTCGCCACATCATCCACTTTCCCAGCGAATGGCTTTTTAAATAGCTCACATCAAAAAACGAAAACCAATAGTGCAATATAGGCTGATTGATAACAACAAAAACATAACCATAGAGTTGGTCCTGGGAGCGGAAGGTAAAAATATGGGATAATATTTCTTGGTTTAAGAGATATCTCAGCCGCTCTTGATTCATGCTGCCGCCTACGAAACGGTCAGCAGTATAATTGGTACAAAAAGCAATAAAATCGGGATGGTTGATATCGAATGTCGTTTTCTCTGTGGGATAAATCTCTATCGCTAATGGATGCACCAGCCGATTGACGCGTCGATTTTCTGAGGTGTCTGAAAATTTTTTCAGGTTAATCCGCACGCTGCGCGCCAGATAAAATATCTGTTTTTTAAGTGAAGGATCAGCCGAGTAGGGTAAAAATCCTTGTTCATAAATAGTCGGCAGTTCATTTCGGTTTTCAATAAGGCAGTAGACACCATAAGAAAAGGTGTAGGAGGAGTAGAAATTTTGATGTTCAGAAAAGAATATTTTCATCGCTTTTCAATGTGTAATATGAAAAGTATAAGGTCAATTTGAAGCACTAGATTTTTTTTCGACAACTTCGCTCTAAGATAGACTTTCTGCAAATCACGCAGCTTGATAATTTTATTCCTTCAATATTTTTTTAAAGAGAACTAACCGATCAATTTCTTTGAATCCTAAGGCGAGATGTGCGGCTTGGCTGATTTTATTTTCCAGCTCGGCATCGGAAAATAACTCAGCACAGCCTTTTTGTTGCGCCCAATCTTCAGCTGCGTCAAGCAAGGCTTTGCCAATTCCAGTTTTTCGATATTGCTTTTCAACGAACCAACCTTCGAGGTAACCAATTTTTTCCGACTTTATTTTATCAGGTGCTTCGCGCAAGGATATTTCGACAAATCCGATTATTTGTCGTTGTTCATTCAAACAGACAGACGCGCATATTGTTGAGGCAAAAGCAGCATTTGTTCTGCTTCGAGTTGATGCACAGCCAGACTGTGCTCAGGCCAGAGTTTAAAGCGCAATCGCACGCAATCTTCTTTATCTTGAGTTTATAGCTTCCTAATTGTTATCATAAATAGTTAATATCAGCAAATTATTTTTAATCTGTCAAATTGCCTCATATTTTATATTTTTTAGAGACCGGAGATAACCAGAGTCATTGACTTTCCCGAATTTTGCAGAGGGCTAAACAGCAATTATTCGTAACTTAGTACTCCATTTCATAATTTGAGGTGGGGATTGTTTGAAAAATCGTGAAGCTTGGAAACCGCTGAAGCGAGGTGAAAAATAAATAAAACGACAAATTAAGAACTGCTTCAGCAGTGTTAATGGTGCTTGATTGCTCTCCATTTTGACAATTGAATCCTAAAAGAATTTATGAAATGATGCACTTAGCCTTCATCAATCAAAGAAAACAAATTCTCTTGCCAATGTCAAGTAAATTTTTGACAAATAAAAAAGCCTCTGTCCATCTGGCACAGAGGCTTTTCAATTTTTGATTAAAGCTGCTTGAATTAGCTGATAGCGATTTCTTTTGGTTTTGCTTCTTCGGCTTTTGGTAAATTAATGGTCAAAACGCCATTTTTGTATTCCGCTTTGATATGGTCGGCTTTTACATTTCTCGGCAGCTGAAAACTTCTTTCGAATTTACCATAACGTCTTTCAATGCGGTGAAAGTTCTTTTCTTTCTTTTCATCTTCGCTTTTTCTTTCACCAGACAAAGTTAAAACATCATCTTCAAACGAAATTTTAATTTCATCTTTTTTCAGACCGGGCAGTTCAGCTTTTACTTCATAGCTATTGTCATTTTCAGAAATATCAACCGCCGGGCTCCAAACCGAATCAGTATTCCAAAAATCCAAGCCGAAATTGCCAAAAAAATCATCTAAATCGCTAGGCAAATTTATCAAGCTTCTTCGTGGTGTCCATCTAATCAGTGACATGGTCGTATCCTCCTAAATGAGTTTATTCATTGGTTACATCTTATTTCTTGTTTTCTGGCACTGATTAGGCAAAGCCTGTGCCAAAATTGGCCTAATATTATTAACCAACGAAATTACAGCTTGTTAAGATAATTGACACACCAGAATGAATTTTTTGACAAGCCTGACATAATGGCTGCCCAGTGAGAAATATTCAAAGATGCCTGTCAACTTGACGCAAATTGAAGATAAAAAGCTTACCAGCACGATAATTATTTTTGCTCTTGGCATGATAAAACAGCAGTACGTGGGAAATCTTTTCTCTTTATTTATTTTTTAGTAATGCCACCAATTGGCGTTCTTTCCACAAGATACACCCCCCACCTATTTCGCGGCCAAGCTGGGGTGTTTCTCGAATTTTTTTTAGCAGCTTCGATTGAAGGGCCTGTTTGAGAGAAAGTTGGCGTACATTGGCATCAGAAAATGGAGCAAACGGACAGGGCTCCAGATCACCAGCCGCGCTAATGTGCACAAATCCTCTGCCAGCCGATAAACAGCCGCCCACCTCATCTTCGTCCCAGGGAACTGCTATAAAAAGCGAAGGATATTTAGCGCGATATACTTTCATCATTTCTCGAACCTGGGCGCGTTGACTATCGGTTAAAATCCAGTGTTCCGTCCCTGGCTGAGTGGGAGTATATTCCAGGAAAAGAAAAAATTTACAGCCAAGCCGTGAACATTTTCCAATAAAATTGTCAGCAGTAATAGTGGAAAAGTTTTTTCTGACCAGCGTCAACGAGAGACCGAAAAAGATATTGAGCTGATTCATTTTTTTCAAGGTTCGCTGCAACTGCTTAAAAGTCCCTTCGCCCCTTCGTTCGTCGGTCTCTTGCTGATTGCCCTCAAGACTGATCATTGGCACGACATTTTTTTGTCTCTTAAAGCGTTCCATCATTTTGTCATTAATCAGCGTCCCATTGGTGAAAACAAGGAAAATAATTTGTGGGTAATCCCTCATGATGTCCAAAAGCACGGGTCTTAAAAACGGTTCGCCGCCAGCAATAACAAAAAATGATACACCAAGCTGCGCTGCTTCGCCAGTAATCTCTTTAAGTTTTTTATCAGTCAATTCTTTTTCATCGGCGTGATGAAAGGATTTATTATAACAGCCTAAACAATTCAAATTGCAGCTATTGGTAATGCTAAAAATCAATATTGGCGGGATCAGAAATCCTTGCTGTCGGTTCTTTTCTCTTATCCTGGCGGCAGTTGTTAGCCAAAGTAAAGTTCGCAAAAAGGACAATGCTTGTGTCGGATTTCGTAAAGTTAATCTCAACGCATCTCGAAAAAATATTTTTAAATTATTATTCAGGAGGTTTTTGTTTATGCTTGTTATCATCGACGTATCTTTTACAAATAATATAGATACTTAATCTTGAGCACGCCAGCCCTATCTTGAACAGCTAACTGGTTCGATATCTTATTGCCGAAATCGTCTCTCAGCAAGTTTCTGGTTCTGCTTTCATTGATAGCCAAATAAATCCAACTTTTGGGAGAAAAATTGTATGAGAATAAAAAGCCAAAAATGGTCTGTTCGGTGCGATCACTGGAGCGCAAAAATAAATTATCAAAATAGACGCTAAAATTCAGATCGTTAATCGGCGTAGCAGAAAAAAATGGTCGTGCATTGTAAGTAATATCTTCAATCGCGCCGTCAGGGTTTCCTTCAACAAACATATTGGCAGAGGTGCCAATTTGGAGCGTATTTAAAACTCGCCAGCTAATCTCGCCGCCAATCTGGGAAAAATGTCCCAGGTATTCTCGGGAAAAATTATAGGTTTTGGAATAGCCGCAATAAAAATCGGCATGCCATTTTGGAGAAGTGTTGATCCAGGTGTTAAAGCTAATATTATGGGCTGTATAACGAACATCCAGATCTTTGCTGGCGCCGCCGTCATATTCAATTTCATAACCCCAATTATTTCTAAATTGCATATTAAAGCCAATTACTCCGCCGCGATCAATGTAATCATCTTCTTTGGTATAACCGAGAA
This sequence comes from uncultured Cytophagia bacterium, assembly GCA_964571835.1. Classification (GTDB taxonomy): domain Bacteria; phylum Zhuqueibacterota; class Zhuqueibacteria; order Thermofontimicrobiales; family Thermofontimicrobiaceae; genus CAZNDR01. The sequence continues at coordinate 16,790 of CAZNDR010000016.1, forward strand.
AGCCTCCCATATAAATTAAAATTGAACGAATGAATCCTTGTTCGTAATACCATCGCGGTCCCACAACAGCAACCGTCTGCCAGGTTCCAGTCCACGGCACAAAACCCACTTGATAGATATTAAAAGCATCGCCAATGTAGCGCCCTCGCATAAAAGCCAAATATTTATCAGTAATCATGGTAAAGCCGGCAGAACCAGCAAAATCACCCTGGCTATTTTTGAAGGACCGTGCCAATTGATAGGCAAGCTGCCAACTTGATTTCCGAAAAGCGCCATCGATATCAATAACGCCATCGCTGCTTTTAGCGGTTTGTTTGCCGACCATTAGAAATCCAAGCGAGGAATTGTCCATGATTTGTCTTTTCAAGCGGGCTGAGGCAAAGTACGCCTGATCTTCGGTTTGCAGTAGTCCATCCTCATCGACATAAGCGGATTTGCCGGTCATAGCTAAAAAACTGCCATATTCCCACTGGTTGATTCTGCCAAAGGCTTTGGTGCCTGCCAATAGTGGCACTTCAGAACCATCAGCTAATTTTTTGCCAATCCTTCTCGAATAAAAAAGCTCTAATGGCTGATAAAAATTGGTATTCCGTTGCCGTCCCGAGGCCATAAATATCTCATTACCTTCGGTGAAAAAGGGTCGCCTTTCCGAATAATAAGTCTCATAGCGGGAAATATTGAACTCATACGGATCAGCTTCTATTTGTGCAAAATCAGGATTGGCGGTAAATTGAAAAGTTAGCTTGGGCGAGGGATTGTAAAAAATATCGACACCGGCATCAGGCGATATGTCATATTGGTTGCGCCGCAAATAAGTAGCTTTAGAAATTCCCACCGGGTAAATTTCCATGTGTACACCGCGTACGGTTGGCTTGAAATCTTGAAAGACCAGTTTGCCAAATTTGGAAATTCGCTGCCCTTCATTTTCTTCATAGGGACACCAATAAATATCTTCGCTATTCACTGGTCGGTAACGGTCAAAATCCAGCCCCCACTCATCGAGCTGTTCATTATATTGAATAGATTTGTAGGGTATCTTCATTTCCACCACATAACCCCAATCGTAAATTCTTGATTCGGCAAACCAGATACCGTCCCAGGAATAATCCCTGTTCCTGGCGTCATCTAACAACCAGCAGTCGGCGCGGACACCTGAAGCGCTGACAGCAAATTTATAAGCCGTCGTTTTATTGCCGAAAGTATCAATCATGAGCGATACAATATCTCCGCCAAAACCATCCAGCATGCCAGTATGATTTTGAATATTTTGCTTTTCGTCCCAACAAACGATGAGGCAATAAAGCGCTTCTTTTGTTGTCAGCATTTTTGAGACTGTCCGGTGCGATGGCTCTGCACCATGATAGGGTTGAAATTGCACAAAATCAGCAACAGAATCTGCCACCTCCCAAAGAGAGTCTATTTTGCCATCGATAATAATTTCATCGCGGCAGAGATGAAGGGTGAGCACTTTATCTAAATTATTGGCGGCCAAGGCGAACGGGAATAGCAAAAGCGCAATCGTTGTTTTTTTCATCGGCAATCCTTTTCTGATAATTTACTCGTGTCAAGGTCGCCTGATTTACGGCAAATTAATTGACAGGTTGCATGAAGAAATAAAATTTAACTGACAAAAAAAGGTCTGACAAAAAAATTAAAAAAACAATTCAATTGAATCACAGAAGCGC
>CAZNDR010000017.1:0-18095 GCA_964571835.1 uncultured Cytophagia bacterium
ATTAATAAATACTGAATAGCTCCGTTCTTAAAAACGGAGAATTTGATAAATTGCCTTGACATTTTTGGGCTTTAGCCCTTCTCTTTATGTGACAATAATTCAACTGGTCATTCACGTTAGAAATAGAAAACCAACCAATCGATCGTGAATGAAATTTCAGCTTTTCTTGGCTAACCATTACTATTCATCGTGCACAAATTGTCTCCGTTCAGGCGCACACTTTTTCTTGCTCATCAATTGAAATCTGTTTTAATTTTTCCATATTTCTCATTGCTTTAATGCAAATAATTTTTTATATTTTGCCCGAGATTATTGTTGTTAAGTTCTTAGCGAATCCCTAGGGAGGATCGATGGGGAAAACCATCATCGAGAAAATCATTGAAGCGCACAGCGGGCAGCCGGTAAAACCGGGGGACATTGTCGATGTGAAAATTGATGCCCGTTTTGCTCGTGATTTTGGCGGCGCAAATGTGGTGAAAAACATTCGCGACAACGATTTGCCGCTCGAAAATCCAGAAAAGACATTTTTTACCTTTGATTGCAATCCGGGCGGTTCGGATCAAAAATATGCTGCCAACCAGCATGCTTGCCGGCTTTTTGCCAGGGAATTCGGCATTAACGTTTATGATATAAATTCCGGCATCGGCACGCATATTGCTATCGATGAAGGAAAGATCGCGCCCGGAGAAACCTTTATTTCCACCGATTCCCATGCCAATATCATGGGCGCTATTGGCGCCTTTGGGCAGGGAATGGGCGATCAAGATATGGCGGCTGCCTGGGCGTTTGGCAAAATATGGTTTAAAGTTCCTCCGACCGCAAAATTAATTTTAACTGGCAAGCCTTCGCCATGGGCGACAGCAAAAGATATTGCGCTGGCTATCCTGAAAACAACTGGCGCGAATGGACTGCTCGGTTATGCTGCCGAAAGCTATGGTGATGAAGTCGAAAATCTCAGTCTGGCAAAACGCATAACCATCGCTTCTATGAACACGGAAATGGGGGGCATCATATTATTTTTCCCGCCAAACCAGGAAGTCATCGACTATTGCACTCGCACCACCAAAAGAAAAGTGAAGCCGGTTTATGCTGATCTCGATAGCATTTATGAAAAAGAAATTGTTGTCGATATAAACAATTTGCTACCGCTGATTTCGCGTCCCGGTCATCCCGAGGACGTGGTGAATATTGCCGATTTACCAAAGATAAAAATTGATTCGGCTTTTATTGGCTCTTGTACCAACGGCAGATATGAAGATCTGAGCGAGGTAGCGCGCATTTTAAACGGCAGAAAAATTGCGCCGGGTGTCGTTTTAAAGATCGTGCCGGCGACCAACAAAATTTGGCAACGCTGCCTGGACGATGGCATTATTAAAATCTTCACCGAGGCTGGCGCTTTAGTGGGGAATGCCGGTTGCGCTGGCTGTGCCAATGGGCAAATCGGGCAAAATGGACCCGGTGAAATAACCATCAGCACCGGCAACAGAAATTTTTCTGGCAAGCAAGGCAAGGGAGAAGTCTATTTAGCCTCTCCTGCCACCGTGGCTGCTTCTGCCGTGTCAGGAATGATTACGGCGGAAAATAAAATCTTGTCTGCTCCGGTATTATTTCCTCAAAGCAAAAACCGAGTCAGCATAAATTTCACCCCTAAAATAAAAGCGACGATAGCCGAAAAACAGACCGTCATCCGCGGCAAGGTGTGGGTCATCCGAAAAGATAACATTGACACCGATATGATTTTCCACAACAAATATCTGGCTATTACCAACTTTGAAGAAATGGGTCAATACACCTTTGATAATCTCGAAGGATGGAAAAAATTCGCCACCCAAGCTAAACCTGGCGACATTGTCGTTGCCGCGAAGAATTTTGGCGCCGGCAGCTCGCGACAGCAAGCAGTAGATTGTTTTAAAAGCCTGGGAATTTCGTTGCTCATCGCTGAATCATTTGGCGCTATTTATGAACGAAATGCCATCAATGCCGGGATGCCAATTTTAATTGCTAAGTTGGCATCAACAGATATTCAGAGCGGAGAAGAGATCGAAGTGGATTTCACGACAGGACAAATAACGCGGCTGGCAAAAAAAGGCATGGTCAAGGGCGAGCCATTTTCTGCCGTACAAATGGAAATCTATCGGCAGGGTGGATTGCTGAAAAGAGCTATTGGAAAGTAAAGAAAAATAAATGAATACCAGTCCCGCATCAATTGACAAAAAAATGTGACAGCAGATGAATGTATTACCGCCGTTAGAGGCGCCAAAATTGGTCGACAAATTTTCCAATAATCTCATTCATTTTGATTCAATGACAAAAGTTGATATTTTTGTTTTGAAAGATAGCGATTAGCTTTGAATGAGATGGAAAGTTGACAAAAGCAAAAAATCGAATTGGCTAAGGAAATAGCTATTTACATTTCCAGCCCAGAAGATATAATACCTAAATTTCTAAAATGAAGTTATGCTACAGTTAAAAGGTCACTGAAAAATTGTGGAGTGCAGTGACTGCGTCACTGCATGAATTGACCCAGTCAATTCACTCCATAAATATTTGAAATTAACTGGCAAGCATGATCAAATCCAGATCGGTTTTAGAAATTTAGATAATACTTGAAAAGCTCTCCTGGTATAAAGCAGCGGGGACAATAACAGGTAGACAATGGCAAGATATTGTCGGAGCCGTAAAGGTGCAATCAGTGAATTTAGATCTATCATATGTCTATTATTGGGCCAGGAAATTTGAGCTTTTAGATTTGCTTGACGATATTTTTAAAGAAGCAAATGAGAATTTATGAGCAGCACTGATAAATAATTTTTAGGGAAACAATGGGAAAAACGTTTGCTGAAAAAATCTTGGCGAAAAAAGCCGGCTTGAAAGAAGTTGTGCCGGGGCAAATTGTAACGGTGAAGCCGGAGCATTTGCTCACGCATGATAATACTTCGGCCGTCATCGGCAAAATAGGCAGCCAATTGGAAAAGTACGGAGTAGCAAATCCTGACTTACCGATCATTGTTTTGGATCACGTTATTCCGGCTGTCAATGAAAAGATTGCGGCTGGACATAAAAAGGTAAGAGAATTCGTCAATAAATTTGCTATCAAAAATTTTTTTGATGCTGGTGAAGGGATTTGCCATCAACTTGTCATCGAAAAAGGATTTGCCAAACCAGGCACGATCATTGTCGGCAGCGATTCGCACACCTGCTCTTATGGGGCGTTGGGCGTCTTTTCGACCGGAATCGATCGCACCGAGGCAGCAGCGTTGTTGTTGACCGGCGAAACCTGGCTGAAAGTACCGCCATCCATAAAAATTACGCTGACAGGGAAATTCAATTTTCCAGTGTCAGCAAAAGATTTGATGCTGAAAATAATCGGCGACCTTAAAGCAGATGGAGCGAATTATCTATCGGTCGAGTTTCATGGCGACATCGAAAAGCTAACCATTGACGACCGAATTGTTTTGGCGAATATGGGCGTCGAAATGGGCGCCAAGATTGCTGTCTTTCCCGTCGACGAGACGGCTGAAGCCTACTTACAAAATGCTGGTGTGCGCCGAGGCAGCTACCAAAAAGTCTGGGCTGACACGGATGCGGTTTATATTCATGAACTAAAATATGACCTTTCTCAATTGGCACCAGTGATTGCCAAGCCACATACTGTCGATAACCTGTCGACTGTTTCCGAATTGGCAGGCATAAAAATAAATCAATGTCTATTGGGAACCTGTACTAATGGCAGATTAAGCGATATTAAAATTGCCGCTGATATTCTACGAGGAAAAAAGATTGCTGCCAATGTTCGTTTTATTGTACTGCCAGCGTCGCGTTCTATTCTTAGCCAGGCGCTCGAAGCTGGCTATATTCAGTCATTGGTGGAGGCCGGCGCGATGATTCTGCCGCCAGGTTGCGGGCCTTGTCTCGGAGCGCACCAGGGAGTGCTTGCGCCGGGTGAAAAATGCCTAAGCACGGCCAACAGAAATTTTAAAGGCAGAATGGGTACTAGCGAAGCTGAGATCTATCTTGCCAGTCCGGCAACGGTGGCAGTCTCTGCTTTGTTCGGAGAGATCACTGATCCGAGACAATAAGGGTCTGGCAAAAATTAATCGAGAAATTGGCGCTATTGATTGTAAAAGTAAGTTGACAAGGAGTATTTAAATGTCTGTTGTCATGGGAAATCACCAAAAAAAATGAATGCTGAAAAAAAAGAAATGGTTAACGCGGAGTACAGACGCTGACATATTCATTTGAAAATGATAACCCCAATGTTTGGAGAAAAATATGGCAGGACGAACATAAAATGCCAGTCCAAAAATATTGTAGCTGAGAAAGGTCATACCGAGGAGATTGAGTCTGATGCGCAGGAATGGGAAGCTGCTCTGAAAAGGATGGAAAGAAAATATTCGTATTATTAATCCATCAGATATACTGGAATAAATATCAAGAACATAAAAGGAAAGCTATGGCTTCAAATAAAATCTGGAACTACGGTAATGACATCAACACTGATATGCTTTTCCCGGGGAAATATACTTACATTTGTAGCACTGCCGAGGAGATAAAGCCGCACTTGCTGGAGGAGGTGGATCCGCTTTTTGCCAAAAATGTTCAGCCTGGCGATATCATTTTCGCCGGCAGCAATTTTGGCTGTGGCAGCTCGCGTGAGCAGCCAGCCTTGGGATTGCAGGCTGTCGGTATTCAGGCAGTAGTCGCCAAGAGCTTTGCCCGCATTTTTTATCGCGCTGCCATCAATCAGGGATTGCTATTGATAGAATGCCCAGCAGCCGTGGAAAGTTATCGTGAAGGTGATGAGGTTCAGCTAAATGTGGAACATGGCGAAATAAGGGTGGCTGACCAAATATTTACTTTTCCGATTCTGCCACCGGAAATTCTTGCCATTCGTGAGGCAGGCGGCTTATTGGAGTACACCAAAAAAAAATTAGAGAACAGATGAAAAGGAAAGAAAATTTTAAATTCGAACCAACACACAATGGTAATGCCTTGCCCCTTCTGCTGGAGACTTTGAACAATTTTGAGGTAGCTTATTGCCTGATTGGCGGCCAGGCGGTAAATGCTTATGTCGATCCGGTAAAAAGTCTTGATCTCGATATTTTAGTCGCGGCTAATAAATTAGAAACCATTCGTGCAGCATTGCCGCCGCACTTTATGGCAGAAAATATCGGACACAGTATTAACTTAAGCCCGCCAGATTCTGAATTAAAAATACAGTTGCATGCCGACCTGAGATATCAACCCTTTATCGAAAAAAGCGTTGTCCAAAACGTGTTAGGCTATGACATGAAGGTCGCTTGCCTTGAGGATGTTTTTGCCGGCAAATGCTGGGCTTACTTAGATGAAACAAAACGCATCCACAAAAAGCAAAAAGATTTAGCCGATATTGTTCGTCTGATCGAACCATATCCACACTTAATAAACATCTTGCCCGAAACTATTCTTGCTAAAATTGATGGATCAATGTAGAACCGAGGAATAAAGCTATGAGAAAACCGTTTTGGCTTTTGTCGATAATAGCGTTATTGAATACAAATCTGTTGGCGCAACATTACGTCAACGTCACGTTTCGCCATTATCCGACCAAAGCTAATATTGTCAGGGCTTTTGTGCCTGGCACGTTCAATAATTGGGGGCCCAATAGTAATGGTTTTATCTCACCCTCAGCGCCTTCGCTCATGGCTTATATTGATTCTCTTGGTTGTTGGGTGAAATCTTATCGTTTAGTAGCTGGGCAGACGTACAAATACAAATTCCATGAACATTGGAATCAAAGTGGCTCCGAAAGGCAATGGTTCACTGACCCGTTAAATCCCTTATTTGATGCGAATGACTACGGCAATTCCATTTTGAAGGTAAAAGAAGTGATGATGTTTCAGTTCTTTCCCCAAAATGGTGCGGTTCTAACTGAGCAGCACCCACAATTAGTGGCGGGAATTTTTACTTCTGAAGATGATTCTTTGCTTTTAGATCAATCAGTAATTTATGTGGACAATCAATTTTGCGCTACTTTTGAAAATCACTTTATTGCTGATCTCTCGCTAATAAAATGCCAATTGCCTGAGCTCGCCAATGGCAATCACAAAGTTGTGCTCGATATCAAGACAAAAAACGGGGAGACAACCTCCGATTCTCTCTGTTTCACTTATCAAGGCGCTTCGCCTGAAGTCGTGCCACTTCCTGCTGGGGTGGTTAATGGAATTAATTTTGTCAGCGATTCCACAGTTACTTTGGTTTTACACGCTCCCTATTATCGAGATTTTGTTTATGTCATTGGCGATTTTAATGATTGGCAGGTGAAGCAAAATTATTTCATGAAGCGCTCGCCTAACCAACAAAAATATTGGTTGACCATCGTCGGACTCGATCCCGACCGAGAATATGGCTTTCAATATTTTGTGGATGGCGAACAGCGTATCGCTGATCCTTACACTGAAAAAGTCCTCGATCCGCAAAACGATATTTATATTTTGGATTCTACCTACCCCAATTTAAAAACTTATCCCACTGGCAAAACCAGTGATATCATTTCCACCTTTCTGATAAATCAAGAAAAATATCAATGGCAGGAACTGAATTTTGTTCGGCCAGCCAAAGAAAAATTAGTAATCTATGAATTACTCGTGCGTGATTTTCTCGCCGAGCATGATTATCAGACGCTCATCGATTCGCTGGACTATTTCGAACGGCTGGGAATTAATGCTATCGAATTAATGCCCGTCAATGAATTTGAAGGGAATCTGAGTTGGGGCTACAATCCTTCGTTTTATTTTGCGCCGGATAAATATTATGGACCCAAGAATGATCTCCAGCGGTTCATTGATGAATGTCATGTGCGTCGCATGGCCGTTATTGTGGATATGGTGCTCAATCATTCCTTCGGTCAATCGCCAATGGTCAGGTTATTTAGCGAAAGCAATTATGGTCCTCCGTCGTCAGCGAATATCTGGTACAACAAAGATTACGATGCCAATTATGCCGGCTACCAGGCCTGTCATCCCTACAATGTCGGATTCGATTTTAATCATGAGGCTTATTTTACTCAACAATTTGTCGATTCTGTCAATTCATTTTGGCTAACTGAGTATCGAGTCGATGGTTTCCGATTCGATTTGACAAAAGGTTTCACCCAAAAAGCCAGCTACACTGGCAACGGCAACTATAACGAATCGTTAGCCAGCCAGTACGATGCCTCTCGCATCGCTATTTTAAAGCGAATGGCAAATCACATTTGGTCGGTTGACTCTACTGCCTATGTCATTCTGGAACATTTTTGTGATAATGCAGAAGAAAAAGAATTGGCAAATTATGGTTGCCTTCTCTGGGGCAACGCCAATTACAATTATAATGAAGCAACTATGGGCTGGCATGAGAACGGCAGATCTGATTTTTCCTGGGGTTATTATGGCAAACGCGGCTGGTCTAAACCACATTTGGTTACTTACATGGAAAGTCATGATGAAGAGCGGCTGATGTACAAAAATTTGCAATGGGGGAACAGCTCAGGTGATTATTCGATAAAAGACCTGGCCACTGCCTTAGCTCGCATCAAGTTAGCAGCAGCGTTTTTTTTCACTCTGCCTGGCCCAAAAATGATCTGGCAGTTTGGTGAATTGGGCTATGATTATTCTATTGATTTTAATGGTCGGCTGGGAAACAAACCCATTCGCTGGGATTATTATCAAGACCCACTGCGGAAAAACTTATATCGAACTTTTGCTGCACTCATCAAATTACGAAAGGAAAACGAAGTTTTTACCAACGCCAATTCCACTGTTTCTCTCTCTTTGGCCAGCGCCAACAAACGAATCAATATCTCTCATCAAACAATGAACGCGACTATTATTGGAAATTTTGGCGTCACGGCCGCTGCTCTCAACCCCAACTTCCAACACGCTGGAATATGGTACAATTATTTTTTCGGCGATAGCCTTTCGGTTGCAGAACCGAATGAAAATGTTTGGTTGCAGCCGGGAGAATTTGCTATTTTTACCGATAAAAAAATCGAGTCACCAGGATCGGGAATGATCACAGCAGTCCTCCCGGATTTTTCGACCGTGCCCTCCGGCTTTGAACTAAAACAAAATTATCCTAATCCTTTTAATCCATTGACGACAATAAAGTTCGCCTTAGCCGAAGAGTCGGAAGTGACCCTAGCGATTTACAATTTGCAGGGGCAACTGATCAAAACTCTTGTCCATGGCAGATTGTCAGCCGGAAATTATCAGTCAACATGGCGCTGCGACAGCGAAGCTGGGCAAAGCTTAGCCAGTGGCATTTACCTGTACCGATTGAAAACCGATAGCTTCGTCCAATCAAAAAAAATGATTTTGCTGCAATAATCGCTTTTGTGACACATGAATATTCTATGCTAAGTATAGTGAATTTTATGAAAATGAAGATGGCTGAGGAAAAGCAGTGCAAAGATTTGGTAATTGAAATTATCCGCTTTTTGTCAATCGGCATCAACCTAATTAAAACTATCTGGATTCAAATGCTGACAATGCTGAAGTCACCAAGCAAACGCAGCTTTATTTTTGTTAATCTATTATCAATATTGTTTTTTGTGTTCATGAAAGCTAAGTCCTAATGGTAAAATTTCACCATAACTTTCTGCTCAACTGGGCTCTCTGCTTGCCTCAAGTGGATTTGAAAAGTCGGGGATGAGCGAAAGTGCCAGTTCTCGGGTCAGTGGCTATTTGGGACTTGGAATTTACCTACAAGTTTCCTGCGCTAGGCTATTGTGCTGCTTGCAGTAAAAAGGTCAAGCAATTTTTTCCTTTTCAGCACGGTCTTCTTTTTTCGATTCAATTTTTCTTAGCTGCACTCGTTTAATCTCAGCCGCCACGTGATTAATTTGATTTTCGATTTTTTGTGCTTCAGCAAGGAGCTTTTTCAGCTGTTCATCTTGGTAAATATCAGACGCATTCATCGTAACCAAGACGAAGGCGCGGGCGCCAATTTGATGAAATTTTCTGGTCAACTGCCGGTTTAAATTATAATGTTTCAATTTTAACTGTCCCAGACAATAGACCTCTCTGCTTTTTTCTCCGATCACAGCAGCAAGGTTTTTGCTCTTTTCGACAATGGCTGAGGCAACACTGGTGGCCGTTTCAGTGACCGATGCCGGCGTTGCTTCATCAAGTGATTTAGCACCTTCCTCCAATGTGCGTTTGACCTTTTCCCACAAATACATCATAATAATTCGCCTCACATTTTTTATTTTGCATCATATTTTCTTATCTGTACAGATTCAGAGCAAAACAAGGAGAACAATCCGTATTACTGATTTTTTGCCTCTTGCCTAAAAAATGGTGGGCAAGAAATTTTATTCCCCTTCCTGCAAATATATTTTTGCTTTTTTGACAGCTTCACTTTGGCCCAGAATTGTGACACGGTCGTCTTTTTTTAGGACAGTTTGACCATCGGGAAAAATAACTTTTCCCTTTCTCACGACTACTCCCAATAGTACACTTTTGGGCAAATGCAGGTCCATCAGCTTTTTATCAACAAGGGGAGAATTTGCTCGGATAGCAATTGGCTCGATTGCGCCGCCGCCAAGCTCCAAGTCCTTCCTAAACAAGCTCAAATGCTCTCTTTCGATCGTTGGCTTGCCTTGGCTTAAGATTGCTTTTTCTTTTACTTTGGCCTCGAAGTGAGCTTGCAATTTCTTCAACGTTTCGAGCAGGCTGCTGGCTCTTGCTTGAAAATTAGCTTCTCGTTTCTCAATAAATAAATGGTAAACTTTGCCACCAAGTTCAATCTCATTTTTTTCTATTGCTCTTTTAAGTTGATGAAGTTCACTATTTAATTTCGTGGAAGCAGCAATTTCCATTGTGGCTTCAGAAAAAATCTCGATGCCTTCACTAAACACATATTTTAGGTTTTTCCAAAATTTCATGGTAATACTCGCCATCTGCTTAATGTTTTATTTACCAATCAACTGATTGACCAAGCTCTTAAGCTAAATTCGAACTGATAAATTTTAGGTGTTGCACTCGCCGTCATTACTAATGATCAGTTATTAATGACTATCCCAAATAATATGAAGCTGATCGTTGCTGTTCTTTGCCTAACAAGGCTACAAAACTAAAAGGTCGCGCCCGATAGGTTGTTCTTTCTTCGAGTAGGAGTTCTTCGCCAAAGGGCAAAAAATCTTCTCCCGCAGGCAGACTGGTATCAATAACTCGATGCCAGTCCAAATCATTGACTGAAGGAATTTTGACAGGATAGATATCATCATAAGCATTCAGGATGAAAAACAAAAAATAATTGCCCCATTTTGAGCTGACTTCTCCTACATCCATTAAATAGCAAATCAGTTTTATTTCTGGGTTGTCCCATTTTGGTTTTTTGAGATTTGTATCGAACCAATCGATATCCGGCACAGCGTTATTATCCCAATCTTTGCCGCTAAAAAAAGTTGTTTTCTGAAAAAGAGGATAAGTTTTTCGAAATGCAATCGCTCTTTGGACAAATAAAAATATATCTTGATTTTTTATTAGCTTTTCCCAGTCAAACCAACTGAGCTTATTGTCCTGGCAATAGGCATTATTGTTGCCTTTTTGAGTGCGCAACAATTCATCGCCGCCATTGATCAAAGGTGTACCCAAAGAAAATAATAGGCAACAAAAGGCATTTTTTATCATTTGCCTTCTCAGCTTAATTAGGTGAGGATCCGTTGAATCACCTTCGATACCACAGTTCCAAGAAAGATTATTCTGCGCTCCGTCTAGGTTATGTTCACCATTGGCAAGATTATGTTTTTTTTGATAGGAGTACAAATCGAGTAGTGTAAAACCATCGTGGCAGGTAATAAAATTGATGCTATGGTTTGGCGTGCGACCGTTGCCAAAAATGTCCTGCGAACCGCAGAGACGCCAAGCTAAATCTTTGATTTGATTTTTGTCTCCCCGCCAAAATCTTCGCATCGTGTCTCTGAATTTATCGTTCCATTCAGCCCACGGGGTTGGAAATTGACCAAGTCGATAGGTGGTCAGATCCCAGGGTTCAGCGATCAGTTTTATTTTGTTAAAAATCGGATCTGCTTCAATGGCCTTAAAAAAGTTATTATTATTGTTAAAGACAGTTTGCTGCAAGCCAAGCACCGTCGCCAAATCGAAACGGAAACCATCGACATGCATTTCTTTGATCCAGTATTTGAGTGAATCGATCACCATTTTTAAAGCTTGAGGATTTTCAATGTTCAACATATTGCCAGTGCCGGCGTTGTTCCGATAGTGGCGGTAAGGTTCATCAGCGGTGCCTTGCAGCGCATAATAAGTTTGATTGTCAATACCTCGGAAACAAATCGTCGGTCCAAACTCGTCGCTTTCCCCGCTGTGATTATAGACAACATCAAGAATCACTTCAATTCCTGCCCGATGCAATTCACGAACCAAGATTTTGAACTCATTCACCTGACAGCCGGGATGGCTTTGTGTGCTGTATGAGGATTCCGGCATAAAAAAACCGATAGTGTCATAGCCCCAATAATTTTTCAAATTTCGCTGTGCTAAAAAACCATTGGTAAAAGATTCCTGCACTGGCAATAATTCGACGGCATTAATTCCCAATTTCTGGAGATAAGAAATTTTTTCTACGAAGCCCAAATAGGTCCCGGGAAATTGCACCTTCGACGACGGGTGAGCTGTGAATCCTTTCACATGGACTTCATAAATAATCAACTCATGGAGCGGAATATCAGGAGCGTGGGTTTCCTGCCAATCGAACGCCTTGTCGATGACTAAGGCTTTGGGTGTTATTGTGGTATTATCACGGCTATCAAAAGAGAGATCTTTAGCTTTTGCTTTGGTGTTGTAGGCAAATAGCAAATTCTGCTTGTCGACAAATTTACCAGTAATTGCTTTGGCGTAAGGATCGAGCAGGCATTTATTTTTATTGAAGCGATAACCATTTTTCGGATCGTACTTTCCGTCAACTTTGAAGGCATACAACTGTCCCGGCTTTAATCCATAAACAAAAACATGCCACACGTAACCGGTTTTGTTAGTTAATTCGATAATCTCTGTAGGCTTTTGATGCGGCTGGTCAAACAGCAACAAATAAACCTGGCTGGCATATTGAGAGTAGACGGCAAAATTGACCCCGTCTGCAGTCGGGGTAGCGCCTTGAGGTTCATGAAAGCCCTGGGCTAAATTAAGTTTAGTTTCAGGAATCGCATGATTATTCATAGCAAGTGGCGTGCAAAATTTTAGTGCAAGAAACTAAATTAGCTCTGGAAGCGACTTTTTGAATTTTGCTTATTTGGAGATAAAGTAATGATCGCCTTCTGGATTGTAGATGACATTCAATGCTGACGCCCTAATGCCAATTTCAAACCGGGAATTGAAGTATAATTCCCCATCCAGATGAGCCGGGACTTCTTTCTCAAATTCAAACAGCAGCCGGTCGGTTTGGAAATAGTTGACCACCTCATCTTCGAGATGAGTCTTTTTCATTACATGAATCAACTCTTTAAGCCGGGAGAAAAATTTTAATTCCCGGATTAAACAGACATCGAGCCGTCCGTCATTCGCCAACGCCTGAGGTGTCAAAAACAAGCCTCCAGCGATTCTTCGTCCATTGCTAATGGTATTTAAAAATGATTTTGAATCGGTGCTGGTTCTATCTACAGTTAGTTTCATATTTATTTCCTGATAAGTGATGAGCGTTTTTAAGATGTGCCACAGGTATTTTGATTTGCCGCCTTTTTTCACTTCCTGTTTGTGAGCGTTTTTATAATTTTCCGCTGCGACCTGAGCATCGAATCCCAGACCCATACCATTAAAAAAGAATTTATCATTGCACGTGCCCACATCCATTTTCATGGTGGCTTGGTTGAGAAAAATGTGCCAATCAGAATCGGTAAAGCGCTCAGGGAAACCGAGAATGGCAATAAAATCGTTGCCCGTGCCTGCAGGAACAGCGCCAAAAATGATGTCGTCTTTGCCCAGCAAATTTTGTGCGACTTCATTGAAAGTGCCGTCTCCGCCGACGGCGATAATGTGATTATAACCCTGGAGCAACAGATTTTTGGTTATGTCAATGGCATGGCCTTTGCGTTCAGTAAAAAGAATTTTCGCCTCCAGCTTGTATTCACTGATAATAGCGTTAATTTTATCAAGGTAGTTGGCGGCAGAACCATTGCCGGCAATCGGATTGATGATGAAACTCCAGCGTTTCGTTGGTGACATATTTTTTCCTTTAGAAATAGCCTGAGTGGCTTGAGGAGCAGCAAATTATTTTGGTTACTGGCTGCTACCAAAATGAAAGCCTTTTTTTTCTATCAAATTGATACAGCAATCGGCGACCTCGGCATCATAAAAAATTCCTCGCCCTTTTTTAATCTCGGCCAGGGCAGCGTCCATCCCCAATGCGGGACGATAGGGTCGATGCGAAGACATCGGTTCCACCACATCTGCAACCGTTAATATTTTTGCTTCCAGCATTATCTTGTCTCCGGTCAGCCCTTGCGGATAACCCGAACCATCGATTTTTTCGTGATGCTGTAAAACCATTTGTGCAATCGGCCAGGGAAAATTAATCGAGCGTAAAATTTCAAAGCCAAATTGGGGATGCGTTTGCATCAGTTTGTATTCGATATCTGACAGACCGCCCGGCTTGGTCAAAATTTCAGAAGGAATGTTCAATTTGCCAATGTCATGCAATAAGCTGCCGATGCGAAGCCCTTCGATGCTATGTTCATTTAATCCCAATTCTTTGGCAATAGCGCAAGCCAGTTTTGCCACGCCGTTTTGATGACCAGCAGTGTAAGGATCGCGCATTTCGACAGCGGACATCAGTGCCAGCACGATGCCGTCCAATGTCTTTTTCAAATTGTGAAGGCTTTTTTGCAGATCTTTCTTCACTCGATTCAAAGCCGTGAGGTCTACATCCAGGCTATAAAATTCTGATTCGCCGCGGATGTTTTTCAACAGAACGTGACTGGAATGCGCTTCAAAAATAGAGCCGTCTTTGCGCATCAGGCTGCGTTCGCCAGGCGGAACCGTTTTTCCTTTTTTGATCCACTCGGCAATCTCCGCCATTACTTCGGCGCGATTGTATGGTGGGATAATCAATTGTTCGATCTCTTGCCCCAGGGCTTCTTCCTTTTCATAACCGTAAAGCTTTTCGCTAGCTTTGTTCCAAAAAATCACTTTTCTATTTTTGTCGAATCCTTGCACGGCAATGCTGGGGACATTCTCGACAAGCGAACGAAATCTTACTTCGCTTTCGCGTAATGCCTCCTCGGCTCGCTTTAAATTATCGACATCAATGATAATCCCTTCACAGGACATGAGTTTGCCAAATTCGTCGTAAACGCCACGCCCTTGTTCCCAAACCCACAATTCTTGATTGCTGGCGGTAATAATTTTATATTCCAATTGATAGGCGCGATGTTTTTTTAACGCTTTTTGAATCGTGTGCCAAACCTGCTTTTGATAATCGGGATGAATAATATCGCCAAAAGCGATAGATTTGTTATCAATTAAATCATAAGGTCTATAACCGGTAAGTTGCTGGCAGCCTTGACTGATAAATTTCATCGTCCAGGCTTTGTCATTCAAACAGCGATAGGCAACGCCAGGCAAATTACTCATAAAATTAGAGAGCGAACGCTGACTCTCCAAAAAGTTTTCGCCGACTCGCACACGTTCACTAATATCCCGTACATAAAACATCAGCATTTTTTGCCCAGCGTAACTTACTGATCGGATGCGCAGCTCCACCGGCACTGTCTTGCCCTCGTTGGTGTTGAATGAGGTCTCATAAAAACTTATCTCACCGGATAGCATTCTCGGAATATCATCAGCCACCTGACCTTGATATGCCTCGCCTATCATCTCTTTTATATTTTTGCCGATAATTTCACTTTTTCCGCTCTCATAAAGCAGGCTCGCAGCCAAATTTGCCTCCAGAATTTTTCCCTTCGCATCGACCATAAAAATACCATCAGGTGAACTTTCAAAAAGAATTTTGAACCTGATCTCACCATCATGCAATGTTCTTTCGGCGCGCTTCTGATGGGAAATATCGTAGATCGCTCCCTCAATTGTTGCTTTGCCCTGGTACAAAATTTTTGTCGCTGATATCTCTAGATCAATAATCGTCCCGGATCTGCTAATGCCTTGAAATTCATATTGAGCAACTGCTATCTCTTCTGACAACAGCAAGTGGTTTTGTTTTTGCATTAACGGCCAACTATGGGGCTCGACAAGCTCTTTAATGTTTTTGTTCAATAAATCTTGATAGCGCTCATAACCAAAAATTTTTGCCAACCGGTCAGAGCAAAATTTAATTATTGAATCCTGCAGAAGATAAAATCCCACCAGACAATTTTCGACAAGTAAGCGATACTTTTCTTCGTTTTTCTGCCAGGCTTCTTCTTTTTTCTTCCGATCAAAAAGCGAAACAGTTGGCGCGTCTACCTTGTGCTTAAAGCGCCGAAGGTTAAGCGATAACGAGTTTGTTTTTTCTGCTTTCATGCCCGCACTCCGATACCTTTATCAAATCGAAAAAATGGAGTCTCCAATTTCATCGAGGCAAAGCAAACAAAGGTCAGGCTCTGCCATTAAGCAACGCATATTTCAGTTTGAATTGATGTTCAATTGCCGGTCTAATTACGATCGAATAGCCCTTAGCATTGATATTAATTCGACTCGGTTACGGGATAATATATAAAATTTGTCTTTCCATGTCAAGCTAATATTCTGAAATCAGTAGAAGTTCCCCTTTTGGAGTTCGCCTTTCTGACAAAAAATGCTCGGAGCAGCAAATGTTGATTATTAGTGAAATGAATTTTAATTGCCTTCGGCAAAGAAAAAGTTAGTTTCGGCAGGCAAATATTTCTCAATTAAGCCTATCGCATGTTGACTTGCATTAATTCAAAAAGCAAAATGTTTGAAAGCAATGAAACTACCGCGTGTTCAAGACTTTTGAGGATTTTCTGATGACAAATTCAGTTTCTAAAACAATATGCTCAGGAGGCAGCGGAGTTGTAGATTCAATGTTTCTAATCAGTATTTCTGCTGCCCATTTCCCTATTTCCAATTGAGGTGCCCTAATTGTCGTTAGAGGGATAGGGTAGGTTTTGGCATAAGATATGTCGTCAATCCCAATGATAGAGATATCATCAGGAACGCGTATGTTTAGTTCCTGCAGCGCCAGCAAGGCAGAAAGCGCTTGCTGATCGTTAAAGCAGACAATAGCCGTTGGATAATCATGGGGGCCTTTACTTTTAAAATACTCTATGATCTTGCCATAACTTTCTTCATGACGCGAGCCGACAGAAACGATCATATCATTTTTAAAGACAAGGGTGCTTTCGCTGAAAGCATGACGGAAGCCCTCGATTCTCTCCTGCGTATGCGAAGATTGAGGAGGACCAGCGAAATGTACTATTTTGCTATGACCACTTTCAATTAAATAAGTGACCGCCTTTTTTATCGCTTTTAGATTATCAATGGCAACTACATTCGCCTGAATTCCATTAACAGCTTCTAATAACACAAACGGATAATTCAGCATTTTCAATCTGAATAGGTGTTCGATCTCTGCTTTGCTTTCAATTATCGGAGCCAGAATTGTCCCTTTAATATCTTTGGTTGAAAAAAGATGGGTAAACTTCTTTTCACATTCATGATCATTTTCTGAGCTAGCGACAATCACTGAGTAGCCTTTACTGTTAGCATATTCCTTCGCTCCAGTAGCTATGGAAGTATAGAAGGGATAATTCAAATCCTTTATTATTATGCCAATGCTTTTATCTTGACTGCCATTTTTTAAATCCCGTGCCACTCCTCGCGGACGAAAGTTGAGCTCCTTCATCACTTCTAATATTCGCTCTCTGGTTTGCCCTTTAACTGTGTTTTTGGAATTAATGACAGCAGAAACTGTCCCTTTTGATACACCAGCCTGTTTGGCGACATCGTCCATGGTAACTCTTTTCATTTGTCTCTCCAGCATGTTAAAATGGTTGTCTCTGCATTGAAACGGTTTAATTCATTAGCGTGCAATATAATTTTTTTTAAAGGAAAAATCAAGAAAAATTTTAATTATCATTGATGAGTCTAGGCTCATGGACAACAATAACTTTGTTGGGCTGCAGTAATCAGTTTTCCAATTGCTTAAATCAATAGAATTATGCACAACTTAATCTCCATTTTTTGCTTGACTTTCTTTGACTTCTTAATTATATTTGAAACGGTTCAAATTAAATTAAACGCATCAAAATATAATAAACAGGACTGGCTCATGCGTTGCCGATTTGCTTCTATTCACCTGCTTTTCTTAAATGAACTACTTCTGCTTACCATTGGGTTCCCATTATTCGTTTTGTCCGGTACAGCGGGCGTCGACACCAATCACGTTGGCGCTTACTACTCCGGCCGTTATCAAAATCTGTTTGCCGACCTATTGGGGCTAAACGATTCGAAGGTACAAGAGAAAATTAACAAAGCTTTCCTTCAATTATTCTATGGAGACGATTGCACCGAACGGATTTATTACCCGCTTGAACCCGATATGGCGTATATTGAAGATATTGGAAATTGCGATGTCCGCACCGAAGGGATGTCATATGGAATGATGGTCGCCGTTCAGCTAGATAAAAAAAATGAATTCGATCGATTGTGGAAATGGGCAAAAACCTTTATGCAGCATCAGGAGGGCGCGTCACAACATTATTTCGCCTGGCATTGCAAGACTGATGGATTGATGCTTGATTCCAATTCAGCCTCCGATGGCGAAGAATGGTTTGTGATGGCGCTTTTCTTTGCAGCAGCGCGCTGGGGAAATGGTGAGGGAATCTATCATTATCAAAATGAAGCTCAAAAAATTTTAGATGCCATGCTCACCAAGGAAGAATCCTCGGATCGGAACGCTGTCATCACCAATATGTTTAACAAAAAAGAAAAACAGGTGGTTTTTGTGCCCGTAGGAAACGCTGATGATTTTACTGATCCCTCATATCATCTGCCCCATTTTTACGAATTATGGGCGCAATGGGCGGATAAAAATACCGAGTTCTGGCTCGATGCTGCTGCTGCCAGCCGCCGGAGTTGAGCATGAAGGCTGTGATGCCGGTGATG
>CAZNDR010000018.1:0-10949 GCA_964571835.1 uncultured Cytophagia bacterium
GAAACATGTCCAAAGCCGTTTCAACGGCTTCTAGATACATCCTGTGATTGGTTACCTATTTTCAGCTTTAGTAACTTTAGCTCACTACCGAAATTTTTCCGCCACTAGGCCCACCCATTCGGACTGTCTCCTTTCCACAACAAAATCAAGCCGATGACTGTTCAGCTTGGTGATAATTTTCTCTTTCTCTTCAAACAAAATCCCGGAGAAAATGACTCTCCCCCTCGGCGCCAACAAAGTGGATATTTCTAACAACAAATCTAAAATGACAGTTCGACTGATATTTGCCAAAATGAGATCAAACTTTTTGTTTTTAAAGTTAAGATTTTCGCTGCAAAAAATTTCAATCTGATTTTTCACCCCATTGATAATACAATTTTGTCTGGCAGTTGCTGCCGCGGTCAAATCATTATCAAAGGCGAAAATTTTTGTTTTGAAAAATCGGGCGGCGGCAATGGCTAAAATTCCTGAACCAGTACCAATATCTAAAATTGAACGCGGCATGCCGCCATACTCCATAAATAGCTTGATTACTAATTGCGTTGTCTCATGCGTCCCGGTGCCGAATGCCATTTGCGGATCGATCTGGATGATCTCTTTATCCACTAATTGCGCCAATGTTATCCAACTTGGTTTGATAATAAATTTATTGCCTATTTCAATGGGTAAATAATTTTTTTTCCATTCGGCATTCCAATCCTGATCCTTTATTTCTTGCACGTGGAGCTTTTCGATTGGTACAGAAACTCCCTGATCCTTGAGTTGGCTCAAGAACTGATAAATCTGCTGAAATTTCTGATCGCTCCATTCGCTGCGTTCATAATATCCGCGCAGCACTCCCTTTTGCATTTGGCAACCGACCGCGCCCGTTGCCAGCAACAATGGTGAGACTATCTCTTCGAGCGTGTCATCAACAGGCAAAGCAATTTCAATCCAGGTTTTTTCTGAATCCAAATTACTATCCAAATTTTGGTTGACGCACTAATGGCTAAAAAGGCTGCTGATGGGCGTAATGCTACTTGTCCTGTCAGGCCAACTTGCTTGGCAAATTTAGCTTCGCCTTTTCCGTGCCATCCTGAAACACGTTTCGTTTTTTATCAAAATATGCGGAGTTAAAATCCCTGTGCCAATGGTGTCAACTGAGCCTAAAAGCTTTTCGGACTGGTGATAACTTTAAGCGCCTTTGGCAGCAAAGAACAGGAAAGATGCCGGTCTCCTTCATAAACCTCACCGTCCAACGTGTAGGGAGCTGGGAATTCCCTGAAGACTTCAAATTGTGTCGATCGATAAATTTTAAAGATAGGCGTCTTTTCGATTTTGCCAGAAAAAAGCGTTGGCAGATAGTACAATGTCGATAACAAGTTGACATCATCCACCACAGCCAGATCAAGCAAGCCATCATCGGGCTCGGCGCTTGGCGCAATGATAACATTATTTCCGTATTGCTTGGAATTTGCTACCGCCACGATCAAGGCATTTTTTTTTATCGTGTTGCCCTCGAATTTAATCTCGTAACGTGGCGCACGGTATCGGAAAAACTCTTGCACTCCATAAAAATAGTAAGGAGCAGGACCGCGAATTTTGGCATCGTCGAATCGTTTGCCCAATACCGCATCGAAGCCCATGCCAGCGGTAGCAAAGAAATATCTATTCTCGACCATGCCGACATCGATGAAGCGGATTTCTCCTCTGGTAATAACTTTAATCGCCCGGCGCATCATCAGCGGGATCCCTAGCGCCCGCGCCAATCCATTTCCCGATCCAACTGGAATGATGCCTAACGCTGTTTTTGTATTCACCAATGCTGAAGCAGTCTCATTAACCGTTCCATCGCCGCCGATCGCCACTACAATGTCGTATTTTTTCTTGACCGCTTCGGTAGCTGTCTCTAAGGCATGAAACCTTTTTTCTGTTCTGACAAAATCGTATTCGCACAAGTTACTGGGAAAATAAGCAGCAATAAATTTCTTTAGCAGACTTTCCGGATGAATCAATCCTGATCGAGGATTAAAAATGAACCTAATTTTTTTGCCTTTGCCCATGCGTGACTTTGCCTTACAAAAACAGATTGGTTAATAAAACGTCAACTTGAATTAGATTCACCAAATTTTAATAATCAAAAAAATCTGGTTTAGACTGCTTTAATATACTTTGTATGCGAGTGTTTGGTTTCGTTTTAAAAAAAGGAAAAAATAAGGAAAGCCTTGACTGGCAGCCAGACAAAAATCAGTAAAAATAAATTGAGTGTATTGCAAATCAGGGATTTTGCCAATAAGGTGGCCTCTGTAAAAGGAGACAGCACCCTTTCTCAATTTATCAGAAGTCAGGGTGACATTTCAGCCTTGTCAAGCTGAACGTAGCTGAGGTTTAACCCACGTTTTGCTGCACATTCAAATGAATTAGCAAAAAAATTTTTTCCTATCAAATCCTGCCGCTTGCTGGCAAGCATTTTTATTTTCGCTGCTTTGATCCTTCCGCGTCGTCCTGGATGATTTTTTTTTATTTTCAAGCAAGGCGCAATCGAAGCTTTTTTGGTTCAGATAGGGACCAAAGCTGGCAGTAATAGCATTGGTTTTATTTTCTGCAGTCGTTGCTATCCGAATCTGGCAAGCCAGGGATAAAAAGATCTTCATAGCCAGAGCAGGTTTCGATTCTGCGCTCGCACGTGAAAGCCCACATTTCCCAGGCGCCATCGATATAGTTGCTGTTTGCTGGTTTGCCGCAGGCTTGGGCAAAGAGAAACCACTTGTCATTGATCTGATACAGCGCCGGCGTGGCGACATGGTAGAGGGTCTGATCATCATAGAGTCCAAACCATTTCGTCTGCAGCATGAGGTCGGGATCAAGCTGTTCCCACCCCTGCAGGGGATGCTTGCTCACGGCGAGCACAGGCCGCCAGCGGACTCCGTGCTCGACTCCCACTTCCATGCACAGCACATAGGTCTGACCGAGCTTGAAAACCTGATGCCATTCATAATAGGCGTTGGGAGTTGAGGGGAAAATGTGTCCCATCCGGCGTGGATCAGCAGCATTGAATTGCCGGGTCCACTTCTTGCCATCTTTTGACGTGGCCAGCCTGATGCCGGGCAAAATGCCATCTTTGCCGCGGTAGGAGTAATACATGTACCATTCCCAGCCGTGCGAGCTTTCATTCCATTCTCGAAGCACTGCTGCCTGGGAAGCCATATTTTCGTAATACGGAGCTGCCGGCTCGGGCGCCAGCACTGGCGTTGTGCCAAAGCGAACGATCGATTTTTCATTTATGGCCGAATAACCATCGCTCCCCGTCGGACAAATAGCAAGGCCGATTTGATCTTGGATGCTACCAGCAGAACCAGAGTAATAGATGTAATAGGCATCTTCTTCGGCAATGTAAAGGACAGCATCAAGGCGGATAGTTGTGGAATCCCACCCAGCGTCGGCTGGCTGAAAAATTGGATTGGCTTTATCCTGATGCCAGCAAAAAGGATCGCTGGTGCTGGCCCAGGCTTTGCCTATCGCTGCCACTACCCGGTTGGCTGACGACACAGCAGAATAAAACATGATCAACTGCCCCGCTATTTTGGGATTAGGCAAGAGGCACGGTTCTTCGATTTGTTGTGACATCCATTCATGGCTGGCACGATGCAACACGATTTCGCCACGAACTGGCTGAAGCCGTGAACTGGACTGGCGGATTAGATGGTTCTCAGTTTGGCCCAGGATTTTCTTTTGAGCCAGCGCCTCATTCAGAGCCACCAAGCCAGCGCAAATTAGGGAGAAATGTACGATTAAAAAGTTCATCAAGATCTGTTTCATAATCGGTTTTCTAACCTTTCCATTGAGTAATTTTGTGGTTTCCACTCAATAATTGATGGTAAATAAAAAAATTTAGGCTGTCATTCTGAACCAAGCGAAGCGGAGTGAAGAATCTGCAACCACTAACCTTTCAAGTAACAGAATGTTAGTGATCATAGATTGTAACCAATCACAGGATGTATCTAGAAGCCGTTGAAACGGCTTTAGACATGTTTCATTAATGCAGTAAACACCATGATGAATCATGGTGTTAATTCAAAGGGAAATTGAACTAACACCACAATTCATTGTGGGGTAATAATCATCTCAAAATAACTGCTGAAACCGCTTCAACGGTTTTTATTCATTCACCCTGTGATCGGTTACCATAGATTCTTTGTCGCTACGCTCCTCAGATTGACACATTCTTGTGAACGATAATGCTATGCCATACATTATTGAGCGGATAGATTTTGTGAACATTAGCTTGAATACGCATTCGGGATAAGGTACAAATAGTTGACCACTGCAAACGCCATGAAGCCAAGCACAAAATAATGAAAAAAGCTTTCGATGGGATGATCGCATTAGGCGGCAGTTGCCATTTAAAGGGCGAACTGAAATCATCGCTGAGAAAGTGGCCGCTGAGGCTCATTGACCTATCTCCAGCGTTGTAAAGCTCGATCCAGTCATCGAAATCCGAGTCATCGGGATTGAGTTGAGTATAAATATTGGACGCCATGAATTCATTGATTTTGATGCTCTCATAAGAATCAGCTAGGAGAGAATGGGGCATCCAGCCAGCAAAGAAAATGATCCACAAACGATTCATAAACCGTCCCATCCTTGTTGGTAAATTTAATACAAAAGCAGTGGCATAATCAATTCGATCTGAATAAAATCTCTGCTACCATTATTTTAATATCTGCTTTATAATGGGACAAAACCCGGCAGCCAAGCCCAGCAAAAATTATATTACGAAAATTGCAGAAAGATCACTTGATTGAACTCTAAAATAATTCCCATGACAATCTCCTGTCTGTCCATTAAATTTGAAATGAACTCACACACCATCCATTCCATTTTACGGCGCGTGGCTTCCGACTTAATTGGTTCTATATTTTACTTTTGTAAAACTAATTTCTTTGTTTTCGAATATTCTCCAGCTTGTAATTTATAAAAATACAATCCACTGGGTAATCCTTCTGGCCGCCAAATTATTTCATATTCGCCGGCTGATTGAATTCTATCGGCCAATGTTCTTATCTCCTGCCCCTCAAGATTGTACATCTTCAAGGTTATATGGCTTAATTTAGCTATCTGATATTTTATTTTCGTTGCTGAATTGAAAGGATTGGGATAATTTTGAGTAAGTCCGAATTCTATCGGAGGCTGATCTATTTGATCGACTGAAACTGTTATTGGTTGGATACGCCAGGCATGAACTATCAATCTTCCCTCGAGCTCTCTTACAAATTCAGCTACATATAAGATGCTATTTTGATGATCATAATCGGCGGAAAAAATTTCATGATCCTTGCCAAAAAATATGTTTGTTGGAATTCGGTAGGCTGCATAGGGTTGAGGATCATAACTCTTTAGTTGACCCTGAGCCACTTTAGCGAGATCAGTTGGATTGTAGAAGATGATCATCGGCTGTCGATTGTGAGCGCGCCAGCCTTTGCCATCCGGATCCGTTTCATAAAAATCGGGATAAGGTACATCTGCGATCACCCAATCATGCCTCATTCTCTCACCATTATAGCCATACCAGTTATGCCCCAATGCTTTATTCCCGATAAAGGCAACGGCGTTCTGGTTATCGGCATTGAGCCATAGCGCCTGTCGCCAATCATCGCTGAGCTTATAGCCATCCAGTGAATTCGGGAACAGATATTCATTGGTCCCTTCCACTGAGCCGTATTCCAGTAGCGTGGTAAACGGTAACTCTCGGTTGGCAGCGGGTGGATTGGAGCCCACCGGAGAAAAAGCGTAGAGGGTAGGTCCAAGCCCACTTAAGCCACCATCCCGGCATCTGCCTACCACCAGCATTCGTCCCGAACAATTGGCATCAGCCCAGGATTTCGGTAATGAAAAAAGCCAATCGCTCATCATCGCATCAATGGGAGGTTGATTGGCGTTCCCAACATACCAGGCGCCGTACTTGATGCTCCCAACCAGGTTGGCCGCATCGCAGCAACTGATGGAGGCATCTTTTTCACCCGTTACTGTATAATGAATGCTCCAGGAGCTATAAAGCCTGTTGTCTTCGGGCAGATAGGCCAGGCCTGTTCTCCAGATATCGACGAAATTCCAACTGTTCACATTCGCTGGCCGGATATTCACCGGCTGGGTGAGGATAGTAGCCTGATTTAACTCCGCGCTGTTTTTCTGAGGTGAAATGATCGGCGCTGGGATATTAACTTCTCCCACTAAGCCATTTTCAGGTTGATTCACGTTTGTAATGAATAGTGAACCTGGGAAACCATCCGCCGCGCCAGAGAGCCCATTGTCACCATCGGGATAATAGGCAATGGCTTCGCCGCCCCAGCTAAAATCTTCAGGCAGTACGATAGCGCCCAAATAATTCAATCCCGATGGATTGATCAGGTCGGGAGTGGCTTTAAAGGACTCGGTAGTTGTGGTTATCGTCGCCGAGCGGGCACTTTCGTTGCCTGAAGCATCCAGTGCCGTTAAAGAAAAAGTGTAGGTAGTTTTCGGTTCAAGGAACACGCAGGTATGCTGGGTTGATTGGGAATAGCCCTCGATTTTGTCACCATTGTAAATCAGATATTCCACAACACCCACATTATCCGACGCCGGGTTCCAGCTCAATTGAATTTTTGAATCGGATAAGACTGTTGCGGCAAGTCCTGTGGGTGGTGCTGGCGGAGCCACATCGGCATCAGAAAGCAATTCGATTTTATCGCATACCAAAAATTGCTTTTGATAATCCGAGAACCATTCGATATGTGTATTAATGTTCACCAGTGAAAAGATCTCATCCGTTTTATGAACTCCGGAACCGGTGATATTAAAAACAGTTTTAGCAAAAGAGTGGGGTTGAATTTCAGAATAAGTATAACGATAGTCGCTGAAGCGGCGCATGGTAAACCAATTTCCATCGGGTGAAATGTCATTGGGTTCATCATTATCGGCAAAACTAATGCGTGCCGTGAAAAAGAATGTTTCGTCGGAATTGTTGTACCAGGTGACAACGACGCGTTCGCCAACAGCAAATTGACGTGGAGTGCCCTGAATGCCCCGGTAATCATCGTACTCGCCGACTCCGGAGGATAAAACCAAGCCACCATTTCCCAGGGAAGTATAACTTAAATTATTGCTTTTTAAAATTGTATTCCAGCCATTTAATCCGAACATGTTTGTTGATGCTGAATTTCCGAAATCGACAAGTGTTATGCCCTGGATACTCGTTAATAACGGACTAAAGAAAAATATTATAATAGAAGCGAATAAGACCAGCATAAGTTCGGCTCTCATTGCTATTGTCCTTTCTTTTATTGAAGGAAAATCATTTTCTTGTTTTGAGAAAAATTTCCAGCTTCTAAACGATAAAAATATAGACCGGAAGTTACCTTTTTACCCTGATGGTCCAGACCATCCCAGGCAATTGATTTCACCCCTGGCGTTTGAAATTCATCTACCAGTGTCTTGATTTCCTGTCCCAGGACATTATAAATTGATAATTTAATTTTACCGTCGCCTGGTAATTGGCCAGTAGTAATTGTATAGTTGATCATTGTTGAATTGTTGAATGGATTGGGATAATTTTGTAATAGCGTGATTGCTTCCGGTTTGGCTGTGATTTGTTTTTCGTCGACCCTGGTTGGTTCATCAAAACGAATTATAAAAAGCCCAGTCTCGTTATCGAGTGCAAAAATCAGATTATCCTGCACTGCAATGTCAAAAACATCATAACCTGTTTTATGATAGCCAACGTGATTCGGCGCACTTGGATTAGAGATGTCGAATACCGCCGCACCACTGCTGCCGTTGGCGACATAAGCATAATCACCCACCACCTGTATTTGTTTGGCAAAACCATAAGCTCGGCAGACGCCGATTTTTATGGGATTGGTGATATTCGAAATGTCAAATATTTTAATCGAATCTCCGGCAGCTACGAAAACATGATTGTTGCGGACGGCTACTCCCATAGTATAACCAGTTATTTCAATCTGCGCAATGAACGTGGGATTTCTCACATCGGCCACATTCACGATGCAGAGACCGCTATCGTAATCCGCGACAAAGGCATACGGCTCCTGCACGGCAACGCTGATGGCTTTGCCTCGCGTATCATAACTGCCGATCTCGGTTGGTGATTGCGGATTGGTTATATCGACGATGCGTAATCCTTTGCCATAATCTGCTACGTAGGCATAATTGCCACTCACAACCACATCCTGGCTCCATTCGAATGAGCTGGTATGACCGGCGATAACAGGAGTGGCAGGGGAGGTTAGATCGATAATTTCCAGGCCATTGTATGCAACTGCCAGATAAGCATAGTTATCACGAACCACCAAATCGTAACAATCATAGTTGCCAGCGTCAAAGCAACTAATAGACGTCGGATTCATCAAATCCGCACAATTGATGATTCGGATATTGTCGCCGCCGGTCAGGTAGGCGAAATTACCCTGCACATCAAGCCCATTCCAATAGGATCCAGTCTTGAAATGGGATATCTCCACTGGTGCACTTGCAGATGAAATATTAATTGTCGAGAGTCCCCCGCTGCTTCGGGCAACATAAGCCCGATCATTTTGAACGGCGATGTGGCGGATGTATTGCAAATTCTGGAGCACGCCCAGCTCTATCGGATTAGAGGGGGTCGCCATATCGAAAATGTAAAATCCGGAGCGATAGCTGGCGATGTACGCGACGTGATCGACGACCTTCACGTCTAATACGTATCCGTTGGGCATACAAAAGCCAATTTCTGTCGGACTGACAGGATTGGAGATATCGTAGATGCGCAATCCGCCGCGGTTGCATGACAGATACACATAGTTGTCCTGAATCGTTACTTCTTCTGGAAAATCGGGCAGGTCGATTTTTGTGACTTCGGTGGGTTTGGTCCGGTCAGCGATATTCACAACCTTTAACCATTTCGCGATACACGCATAAGCATAATCGCCCTTTACAGCGACTGATCGTGTATAGCCAGTATTCTCAAGCTGGCCAACTATTGAAGGCTTCGATGGATCAGAAATATCGACAATAACTACGCTGTAATATCCTGCAGCCACACAAGCAAAGTTCCCATCGATGACCAGATCGATTGCGGTCTCGAATTTTTCCAGTGCGCCGACTTCTGCAGGACTGACCGGATTGGAAACATCAATGAGGCGCAGGCCGCCGTTATAATTCGCGACGTACATTAGATTGTCGCGGTGCGCCAATCCCCTGACCATAGAGGGCAGGGCGATCCGGCTCAATAAAATCGGATTGACCGGATCCGTGAAGTCCATGATTTGCAGATAGGCACCGTTCCCGAAATAGACGATATTCCCATCTGCCACTACATCGTAGCACTCTCCTTCAGCCCAGCGACCAACCAACGTACAGTTCTGGCTGGCGTATTGTGCCCGGGTGGATATTGCCGTAGTAGAAATAAGAATGAAAACGAAAAGCAGGGAAATGAATCGATGGATAATTGATTTTTGCATGGCTTTTTCCTTTTTTTTAATTAATGTCCTGGCAATGAACCTTGCGAAGGTCAAAGATCCGGATGCCGCTAATTTTGAACCTTCGCAAGGTTTCGTTGCCATCTTTTTTCATTGAATTAATAACATCTTTTTCGCCGTTAAAAATTGCCCTGTGGTCAACTGATACACATAAACCCCGGAGGCTACTTATCTGCCCTGTTCATCCAAACCATCCCAGGTCACCGGTTTCATTCCTGCGGACTGAAATTCATCGACCAGCGTAGCGATTCCCTGTCCCGCAAGATTAAAAATCGTTAACGTGACATGGCCGGACGTCGCCAATTGGTAGCGAATCCGCGTCGATGGATTGAACGGATTGGGATAGTTTTGATACAGCTTGAAATTCTCAGGCATGGAAAGTTTATTATCCGCTTCCAGGGATGTGACACTACTTCTCTTCTGCACCTTTAAAAAATCCCAGATCAAATCGGTGGCATCAATACCCGCAGTAGTCGCGCGAGGCCATCCATGCCCCCAATCTGCGATGGTATATAATACGATATCCCCACGTCTACCGGAAGACGCCCATTTTTTACCCAGGATTTTCCCTTCTTGAAATATGGTATCCGGATTAGTTTAACATTCATTTTTCTCTGTCCATATTCCCAGCGCTGAATCCACCGGTGGGAAATAGAAAATAGCCATACCTTCCGCAATACGGGCATATGGTGTCAGCCAAGCCATGAAAATGAATAATGGGCACGGGCAATTTAGGATCACAGTATTCATCCGTCATTTGTCCGGACACGGGTCCGATGGCGGCAATGCGCTGAGATAATTCCGCCGCCAGCCGGTAGGACATCATCGCACCGCCGGAGTGGCCGGTGGAATAAATTCTCGTCGTATCAACATGATGATTCTTGATCATGGTATCGATTCATGCCGAGAGCAAGCCGACATCATTGGTTCTGCGCGTCAACGGTTCCCAACAACCGCCGGCGTTCCATAATCAGTTCCCGTGTAATCATGATTGACATCTGCGGGGATGATAAACGTCTGGGCATCCATCGGCATACGTTCGTGATCCATCGCTGCCTCCCAAACAGATCACGCCGCCAAGCCGCACTGCCGGAGGCGCCATAGCAATGCGACGAGCTAATTCAGTTGAACAGCACCATTCTAAAGTCATGGCGGATCTATCGTCATTTTGTGAAAACTGACGTCTGGTCAATACAGAAATTTGTCGATGGAACTTTTGGTTCATCTGCTCTCCAGCTTTGGCATCTTTTACTCCTCCGGCCATTATCAAAGTTTTATCGGAAGCTCCAACCTAAGCACCAGCCACAGTATTAATTTCGGCTGTCGCTGACGAAATAGCACGTGCTGGCATATCAGCCCAGCAATGTTCTGCCACCAGCTTTTTGCTTTCCAAAGCCTTCAGATTAACAGAGGCAAAAAAAAAATTAACTGAGAAACAAAAAATCTACTGCAATAATT
>CAZNDR010000018.1:10959-18061 GCA_964571835.1 uncultured Cytophagia bacterium
AATTAATGAGTGGCTGAAATTCTAAATTTAGCTATCCTTTAAAAAACGAAGAAATAAACGAACCGCATTTTTGACTCCCTGCTATTTACCAATTATCTATTACTGTTTTTTATTTGCCACTTCTTTCTCTGCCCCATTCAAAAAAACCAATATCTCTTAATTCTTTTTCCAGTTGTTTCAATTCACCTGCGGACAAGGTCTCGCATGGTAAACGCATCGGCCCGCAGTCAATACCGATCAATTTCATCATGGCTTTAATCGCTGGCAGTCCTTTATACTTGAATAAAATCCGCACCTTCTTCACCGACAAACTTTGCAGATATCGAGCGCGCGGCAGGTCATTTTTTTTAAAGGCATCTATTATTTTTAAATATAATGGTGCGGCGTAATTATAATTGCTGCCCACTGCTCCGGTGGCGCCAGCAACCAATCCACTAAGCAGCATTTCATCGCTGCCAAATAGCACACTGTATCTTCCCTTTTCCAGATTGGTAATGGAGGTAATCTCATGCATAGCCGGTGTGCTATGTTTGATGCCAGCAAAATTGGGAATTTGTTGGCTGGCCAGTTCGACAAAATCAACCATATTAAATAGGACGCCTGTCAGCGAAGGAATATTATAATAATAAAAAGGCAATTCCGGCGCAGCAGCCGCCACTTGCGCCACACAATCCACCAGTATCTTAAGGGAATTAATTTTAAAATAAGATGGCGGGACAGCAGAAATGGCATCAGCGCCAATTTTTTGTGCGTGTTCAGCCAGCGCCTGTGCTTCCTTTAGACTATTATGTCCCACATGCACTGCCACTGGAATTCTTCCCTTAGCCGCTGCTACATAAGCCAGGGCTGTCGCCAGGCGCTCGTCTATAGTCAAAGAGGCGCCTTCGCCAGTGCTGCCGCAAACAAACAAGCCGGCTACGCCATCAGCTAATAAATGCTTGACTACGGCTTCAATTTTGTCCAGATTTAATGAGCCATCTTTTTTCATCGGTGTAAATACTGCTGGAACTAATCCTTCAAGTTTCATGTCTGATTTTCCTTTTATCTCAGTTAATGATGTGATTTATTTTAAGCGCGAATTTTAATATTCTTTTTTAACCTGAGGGAATGTTTCATCAATTGGTGTTTGCGCCAGGTCGCTCAAGAAATTGCTTATTCGGTTAATAACCAATTCCAGATATTTTTTGCCTTTTTCAGCCGTGGCGGCTGATGGATCGCCAGAGGCACAAAAATCGTTCAGCCGGGAAAAACGGCGGCTGGTTTTTACCCAGCCCTTTTCTAATGCTTCAAAGCGAAATGGCGCAGGCGTGCCGTCCTTGGCTCTGCCATATTCCACCAATTCCGGAAAGAGCGCTAATGCTACCGACGTCTCAAATTCACCGGCATGGTCATCCGGCTTGTCAAATATTTCAGCATATTTGTCCTTGCCCACGGTCCACCAGTTACATAAAAAAACGTGGATATCTAAGTCGCATTGAATTTGTCGGATAAAGGCGGAAAACTCATTACCGCCGTGCCCGTTGAGGATGACAATTTTTTTGATGCCGTGCCCCTGGAGCGATCTAATTATGTCGTTTGTCATGGAATTGAGTGACGATTGGGAGATATGAATTGCCAGCGGAAAATCGAGCAAATTGCAATCTACGCCATACGGGATCGCCGGCAGGCAAATCACCGATTTGGTTCTCTCCCAGGCAGCTTTAACGCTTTGTTCAGCAATGTAGCTGGTGTGGAAAAAATCCTGTCCTTCTGGCAGGTGATAATTGTGCGGCTCTATTGCACCGGTTGGCAAAACGGCAACTTCAATTTTCTGATTTTTTAACCGGAAAAGATTTGATTCCTTTAGATTCCATTCGTTAATCATCAATCGAGCTCCATGGTTTTATTGTTGTCTGTAGTAAGTTTAAAAATCTTCTAAAATTTTTAACAAAATAAAGGAAGAACTGAGTCAATTTCAAATGTCCAAATTAAGTTGATAAGGAAAGCTCAAAATCCCATTGTCAAAAGACCTTTACTGCTCCATTTTGTTTTTATGCTAAACCACGCCAAAGCTAAAAGCATAACGATAAAAAACACATTGGCATTGGGCATTGGTAGCTTTGGAATTTGACATGTTAAGCAAACGGCACTTCACTTTGCCAAATTATTCTAGATCTTTCTTCATTACTAAAGATAAACAACAATGGTGATTCAAGCAAAAAAAGTCAAAGCATGTTTTTAGTCAAAGTATAGCTCTTGTTTTTCTCTGTTGTTAGATCGACTATTTTTTCTTTATATTTTACTCTGGCAGAATTCCCCAATTTTGAAAAAAGCGTTAGCCCTGTCAGTTTTCCTTTTTCCCAAACAATATCCATTACAAAACCGCCGCGGGCGCAAAGACCGCGGGCTTGCCCTTTAGGCCAGTCTGTTGGCAGAGCTGGCAAAATATGAATAATGCCATTTTGCGATTGCACTAACATTTCTGCCATCCCGGCGGTGCCGCCAAAATTACCATCAATTTGAAAAGGCGGGTGAGTGTCAAATAAGTTGGGCAAAGTCGAGCGGCGCAGCAGTGCTAATAAATTTTCCTGAGCCTTGTCGCCGTCGTTCAAGCGGGCGAAAAAATTGACCGCCCAAGCGCGACTCCAGCCAGTTTGGCCGCCGCCGTGCGCCAGCCGCCGTTCAATTGTCCGCCGGGCGGCAGCAAATAGCGCCGGGGTATCGGCTGTGATCTGACTGCCGGGATGCAATCCCAATAAATGCGACATGTGGCGATGCCCCGGCTCGACCTCCTCGTAATCTTTGATCCACTCCTGAATCGTGCCGTTTTTGCCAATTTGAAGAGGCGGGAGTTTTGTTAAAGTTTGTCTGAGCCTTTCTCTGAGTTCTTCATCGATGTCCAAAATTTCACTGGCTTTCAGACAGTTATGAAAAAGCTCGGTGATAATCTGGATGTCAATTGTTGCAGCATAGGTCAAATATGATTGCTGTCGTGTGCCAGGCACAAAAAAGCGATTTTCCGGCGAATGAGACGGAGAAGTGATCAAATAGCCGTCTGGCGATTGGATCAAAAAATCAAGCACAAATTCAGCTGACTCTTTCATGATGGGGTAAGCTGTTTTTTGCAAATATTCTTTATCGCCGTTGAATTCAAAATGCTCCCAAATGGGAAAAGTCATCCATGGTCCAGCCATTGGTGAGACGCCCCATACACCATCGGCAACGCCAGTTCTGCCAAACGGATCGGTCAGATGGTGCATTGTCCAGCCGCTGGCGCCATAGGTTTCTTTAGCGGTAACTCGTCCCGGCTCTCTGAGTAAATTAACGAACCGGATCAACGGCTCGACTGTTTCAGCCAGATTGCATACTTCGGCGTGCCAATAATTCATCTGTAGATTGATGTTAGTATGAAAATCGGAGTTCCAGGGCGCGTTAAAATGTTCGTTCCAGATCCCCTGCAAATTAGCTGGCAAGACACCGGGTAAGCGCGAACTGTTCATCAACAGATAGCGGCCGAATTGAAAATAGAGCGCCACCAAATCAGGATCAACTTTTCCTCTCCTCACCGCACTTAGTCGCTCATCAGTCGGTAACTTAGAAAATTCGTTTTTCCCCAAATCCAATGAGACCCGGTTGAACATGGTTTGATGTTCTCTAATATGATCGCGTTTGATTTGTTGATATGATTTGTTTTTCAGTCGCGCCAAAATTTGTTGGCATTTTTTCAGCGGATCCAGAGAGCGATCGAAATCCAATTTTTCGATATTGTAATCGGTGGCGGCAGTGAATAATATGGTTACTGCTTTGGCGTCGCGAATCAGCACATGGTTATCGGCTGCCGATACTTTACCGCCCTCAGGCTGAACCTGAAGTAGTGCAGCAAATTTAAGATGGGCACCCCCTGGGCCGCTTAGCGAATCTGGCTCATCGACGATTTGACCCTGCAAAATAATCTGCTGTTCGTTTGCAAAAAAACTGACTGCATCTTTGCTGCGAGTGAGAGAAATTGTCGTAGAAATTGTTGCCCCGGTTTCTCCAGCCAGCCTGATGGCAAGAATATCATCCACCGCCGAACAAAAAATTTCGCGCCTGAATTTCTTCCCACCTATCTCGAATTGCATCGATGTTAATCCTGTTTCCAGATTTAACTCTCGTTGATAATGAGAATAAGTTTCCGTTGAATCGAATTCCAGAAAAAGATCACCCAGTGTTTGATAAGAGCGAATACGCGGCGGTGTGCCCAGCAACGATTTTTCGATCAATTCGTACGCCTGGTCATTTTTTTCGGCAAATAACAAGTCTCTAATTTTAGGCAAATTTGCCTGCGCCTGAGGATTATTGTTGTTGATTTTGCTGCCCGCCCAGACACTCTCTTCGTTCAGTTGAATTCGTTCCTGAAAAACCTGACCAAAAACCATGGCGCCAAGCCGCCCATTGCCAACTGGCAATGCTGCTGTCCATTCTTTAGCTGGCTGCTGGTACCAGAGTTTAAGATGGGAATTGGTCAATTCCATTTTCTTATTCGAACAAAAAAGGACAAATACAAAAAAGAAAGAAATAACAATTAATAGCCTTTTGATTCGATCCATGATCTTCCTATCTTTGATCTAAGTTTCGAGTTTTAACAACTGTTTGACCCCATTTGTTATCAAGTTCTTTCAATAAGCCCACTCGATCCTATTTTTAATCATAATGAAGCCTTGTTTCTAAGCAAAATCTTGAGCAATTGCTTATCCCTGTCAAATCGTCCAGACAATTATGTTGAGCACTTTATTTTATTCAATTATCATGTGAATGACCAGTTGAATTATCGTCGTATAAAGAGAAGGGCTAAAGCCCACAAATCTCAAGGCAATTTATCAAATTCTCTGTTCTAAAGAACGGAGCTATTCAATATTTATTAATAGCTCCGCCATGTATGGCGGAGAAACCCAAGATAGCCGTAACCAATTGGGCTTTAGTCCAGACAGTTTTTTGACTGGTCATTCATATTTATAATTTTCGCGCACTGTAATCGAATCTTATTCATTTTTCATCGATTTAAATTTTCGCTCATTAAGTCATTTTCTCTTACTCGATCACATACCAATTAAATCCCTGCGGTGGTATTTGTATTTCCAGATTGATTTTGTACTTTCTATCCAACCAGTACTCTTTCGGCGATTTTTCCTGTTCTCTGATGTTGGCGATGCTGTCCAGTCCACAATAATAGAGCGGCAGGACCATCTGTTTGTTGATCTGCTTGTTGGTTGGGTTGAATACCAGCAATAATCCTTTCTCTGGCAAATTTGGATTGACATGCAAAAAGCCGTCGTAATCCCTGCCATCGGGACGGCGGAGATGAATGATATCTGAATTCAAAAGCTCGCGGTATTTTTTGTACCATGCCACCCATTTTTTAACGAGCTGTTTGGTGGCCTCGGTATCATAAAGTCGGGGACCACGGTAACAGGCTTGCACGCCGGCGCCAAAATTTTGCACCAAATGGGCTTCATAGTCATCGAGATGTTCTGACAGCGGCTCCAGCGTAGCTGCTTTGCCGCCGCCGTGATATTCTACCAGCGGCACAAAGGTCCAGCCCATACTTGGCGTCTTGTACCAGGTGCCGTCGTATATATTTTGCCGGCCCAGCATTATTTGTCGATCTCGCGGTAGCGACCAGTTCACTTCGCGGTAACCAATGCCTGTTTTGTTGGAGCCGCTCAAAAAATACCAATCTGGCACATTCAGATAAACGCCCAGTGAACGGCACCATCTATAAAAAGCTGTGATCTGTTGCCACTGCCTCCATTGTGAATCTTCCAAACCAATATGGCCGGGATGATTGGTCGAAGCGCAGAAATCGCCCGGATAAGAACCGTCATGCTCCAAAACATCAAAACCGGTTTGTTCAACAAAGTTGCTGAGCTTATTGAAATAGTCAATTCCCCATGCACTGCCCAAGCAGGGTGAATGGCCAAAAATAGCGCCACCACTTTTGCCCGTTTTCGGATTGATCACATCTTGCTCCTCGCTGATCCTGCGGCTGGCGAGCAAAGAATAGCCACCCAGTTCAATTCCTTTCCCATGAGCCAAATCAGCCAGCTTTTTCATTCGGGCAAAATAGCCCGGCTCCTGAAGTTCCATATTTAATCCGCTGCCAAAACTTAAAATGATCATCTCAAAGCCGACTTCAGCACACTGGTCGATGGCTCGTTTGATTATCTCTGGATTGGTCGATGTCAGGTGAAGAAAAATCGGATTTTCTGTCACCCAAGGCGCGATGAGGCGATACATTTTTCGCAGCGCCAAGCCATTGCGTTCTTTATCGAAACTATCATAAATCAATTCAAAGGTTCGGAATGATTCAACAGTTTCGCCAGATTTGATATCGATGTTAGGTCCCAGTGGAGGCCGGCATTCGAGCAAACAAGGCGTTTGCAGCAGGTAATTGACCTGAGAAGTGAAGGTGGAATCGCTTACCCAAAAAACAGCCTCATTTGCTGAAGTGGGTGTCATGCCACCAAAAGCGTAAGTGGTTTCAATGTGGAGATTGGGATCCTGCCATTTATCTGGGATTTCGACATTGGCTTCCGGTTCGACGACAGCCAAATTTTCTGAGACGAATTTATTCAAACGAATTGTTTTTTTCGACTGGTTGTGGATGGTCAGCCACTTGGAGAGCAACGGTATACCATCGTACAATTCATAATAGACTGCCACAGAAATCCCGATCAAGTTTTTCGCCGAATGTTCATAACTAAATGTGACGGAAACTCCGGGCGGAGGCCATATGACATCTGCACACCATCTTTTTCGTTTCCATGGGAAACGCTGTTTTGTTTCGCCGATACGAAAATCTTTCAAATGAAAAGCGGTCGAGTCAGCTGTCAGCTCATCAATCCATTGGGGCAAAAGGTAAGCTTGTTCAACCTGCCCCCCTAAACCACCGATATTATATTTTTCGCCATTTATCCACAAGACCGCTTCGGGGCGAACAGCACGGATAATGGCCTCGCCAGTGCTCAAATTTTGAAAATCGACTGTTGCACAATTCGGCTTGATCCGAAAAACTCGTTTGATTAATCCATTAGTCAGAACGATTTCCTTTTGCTCTTCGCTTTGAATCAGTTTTGCTTTATAG
>CAZNDR010000019.1:0-17777 GCA_964571835.1 uncultured Cytophagia bacterium
ATACCAAATTAACTAATCACCTATTGGGATAATTTTGTTATTTTATAAATCATCAATCTTGAATAAGAATTATTATGCAGCAAGCGATAAGCAAGGCAAAATTAATTTCGCTTACAGCCAGCAAAATCCAGCGCGAAGTTCGATATTTATTTGTGGAATAGTTGCTTTTGTTTTATGAGGCTAAGAAAAATTTCTGGCGGATAAATATTTATCAATGGCAGACTTCAGGGAGGAAGCAGCATGGTCAGCAAAATTAAGGCACAATCAGCCCAAAAAATAAGCTCTCATATTACCGCGAAGGCTAATTCGGTAGAGGCGAAAGGAAAACAGGAAAATAAGCTAATTTCCAATGATTTGCCCATGGAGAATAGAACGAGCCAGCCGATCGCTAAAGTTGAAAATAGACAGAATGTTGATGAAAGAAATTGCTTGCAATCGAGCCCTGAGGATGAAGAAGAAAGAATGGTCTATTTTGCCATTGAGAGAAAATGGAGATTAGTTGGTCGGGGCATATTTCGGAAGTAGGGTATTCACAAGTGTCAGCTGGAAAAATAAAAATGGCCAACAGAGATGGAATGCTATGGCGATGTCAAAAATCTTTATTAAATTTTTACTTGACATTAATAAGAAAAAATGTTACCATTTTCAAAGTTAAAACTGACAAAAATTTTTAGGGTCACTGTTTTTCGTTCCTGTTTATTTTTGGATAATAATGTGCAAGAGCAATCTAACAGCATAATACGGAGCTGAAACAATCCGGAGCAAACAGGATGATTATATTATTGGTTTGCCCATTTTTCGAGAAACTGCAATGAGAGCCGAGCAAGGCCAGCGATATCTGATCAATCGACAGTGTCTGCGTGTAAAAATAATCATCGGCCGGATTCGGTTATGGAAAAGTGAATAACACTCCAGCTCAAGAAAAGAAAATTTTTGTTAAAATTTAAAATATAAAATCGAAGAGCTTCTTATCTGCTAGCATGCTATTAAGGTTATTTAGGCTTTATTGGTAAATTTTTTGATTGTGGAATAATTGTAAAGGTCGGCCTTAGTTGCCTAGAATGAAGCTTTATAATTTTAGCCATTGACATACTGGATTATTAATCGTCGCAAACACAGGCAGAGAGTTTTTATCCTAATTATCAGGTTAAGTAAAAAATAATGAAAACAAGCACAAGACAAATAGCATTAATTGCTCTTTTCTTAGCACTTGGTGTCATTGTGCCGATTCTTTTTCATGTGATCGGTGCTGGTGCAATATTTCTTCCCATGTTCATCCCCATTTTATTGGCTGGCTTTCTCATTGAATTTCCTCTGGCAATGCTAGTCGGAATCTTGACACCATGGTGCTCCGCTTTTATTACCGGAATGCCTCCGTTATTCCCAACTGCCCTTTTTATGAGCGTGGAAGGATTAATTTCTACTGCTGTCGTTTCCTTTTTGTATCAAAAAAGAAGATGGTCATTATGGGCTTGTTTGCTTTTAGGAATTTTATGCGAACGAATTTCTTTGGTGTTGATGGGGATTATTATGGCCCGTCTCTTTAAACTGCCAGCAGAATTTATTTCGATTTATAAATTAATTGAATCACTACCCGGCGTTCTGTTGCAGATAATTCTCATCCCGATCATTTTAAAATTACTATTGAAATATCATATCATCAAATAATAGCTGCTGTTTCACAATTTTTATGTTGCCGCTTGGTCCAAAAATCATTCTTTAAATAGGAAGTACTGATAGCTTTAACGGCACGACTAATCATCGCGGCTTGATTTGCATTAAGCAAAGAAGCTGTTCCACTTTGCCAAGTGGAAGTGATGTGTTACTCTTTAAATTCAGCTTGAGTAATTTTCTTTATCTAATGCAATTCCTCTCTAAAAAGATAAAACTTAATAGAGAGGAATTGTTTTTTGGGCTTATATGAGTGTAGAGGATAGTCGAGAAGGGAATTTAATATTGGGCCATCGTTTATTGTTGCCCTTAAAAAGATAATTTGACTCCCCCCATAATTTGTCGTCCCGGTTGAGGAAAACCGAATTCCTCTTCATAATATTCATCGGTCACATTGCTCACTTCCAGCCGCACCGTTAGATATTTGGACAGCGCTTGAGAAAAATTTATATTCTGTATCAGATAATCAGGCAACGAGCTCACTGAATTTGAACCGTACATGAAAACTCGCTCATCGACATAAGCTGCTTCGTAATTGATTACCGTGCCGAAGCCAGTCCTTGAAGTTAGGATGAGGTGCACTTTATGTTGCGGCACATAATCGTTGAGCTCAGTTGTCGACTGATCGAAGTCGATATAAGAATAGCCACATTCACCTGACAAAAATTTATGAACAGACCAAGTCAGATTGAGCTCAAAACCAAACATAGAGGCTTGAGAAATATTCTTGTAGCGGAACGAGCGCGTAGCGCGATAGATCAAATTTTTCATTTCATTATAGAACAACGCCCAGTCGAACTCACAATATTGATCTCGATGGGAAAAGAGAAACATTTAATTCACTCCCACTTCACATTTGTCAGCATACTCCGGGTTGAGTTTGGGATTTCCTGAAGACAGACTGTACAGGTGATGCAAGGTCGGAAAGCGAACCGAGTGCGAGTAACTGGAATAAAGCTTCCATTTGTTGGGCAGTTGCTGCTGAAAACTAACCATAGGAGCTAAATTGACGTTAAGGTGCTCGGTTTCAGTTTGATGAATGAAATAGCCCAAGCCCAGCACAAAAGATGTATTTTTCCAAAACTGAAAATCATCCTGTAAAAATACTGACCCTGTGACAGTAGCATGGTCATCCCAGGGTTCATCCAGATCCGCTTTTTTATTCATCAAATCGCGACGGAATTCAATGCCTGCCAGCAGATGATGCAGCTGAGACAGGTTATACTCGCCGTGAATTAAGCCGCCAATGGTAAAATTTTCCAGCACAGAATCATAATCAATTTGCCTTTCCGACATGCTGCTGTTCAAATAGTTAATCAGGCGATCGTTGTAAGCATCGCCGAAAAAGACAGATTTCAACGTTAATCTGGTATTAGCAGTCCATTCACTGCTCAATGTCAGGCTATACCTTTCCCAATGGGGAAAAATCCAATATCTCGGAGTATCGCCGGCAAGGTAGCGTGTGGCGACTGGAATATCCTTTTTCGCCCAGTGGTAATCCGATGACAAGGTCATAAAAAATTGCTGATTGAACTGATAGCCCAGCTTGCCACTCACGCCAGTTTTATGATAAAAGCTATTGTCTCGGGCACCGCCATTTTCGTAATTGTTCGGTGGAAAACCTGCACTCAGGGGAAAACTGCGCGCATACTGTTCGTAACTTGAAAGCCAGTAATTAATTCGGCCAACCTGGCGGCTGTGACTCAGGCTCAAATTGCGAAGCTGATAATCGCCGAACTTCGTATCCAAAATAGTGTGTGGCTTTTCCAGTCCATTTTGAGTGACGATATTAATGACGCCACCCATGCTATTGGCGCCGTAAGCCACCGAGGCCGGCCCCTTGATAATGGAAATTTTAGCCAAATTATCTAACGGTAACATAGAAAGATCGACTTTGCCGTAATAGCCCGGATTAATCGGTCGTCCATCCAACAGCACCAACACGTCACTGGATCGAAAGCCGCGGATGCGAGTTTCTGTTTCGCTCTTGTAGCCGGCCTTGAAATTCAAGCCTGGCTCATAATTCAACAACTCGGCGACGGTTTTGGAATTTCTGGCCTTCATCTGCTCGTGATTTAACTCAATCAACTTCGAAGAGGGCATCTGCTCGCGGTCGCCAAAGACTAGCACTTCTTGCAAGCGATAAATCTGTATCAGCGAGTCAGCTTCGAGCTCAAACTGTTCCTGAGAAAAGGCAAATCGGCTCAAGGAAAGCAATGTCAAGCTTATATAAATGATGATGTTCTGTTTCATGAATTATTTCACCAATATTTTTTCCAAAACTTTTAACTTGTATGAACCACCAGTTAATGTCGGATCAGTAAACATAGTCTTTTCACTTGTCAATAACCAAAAACCGGTTTGAAATTTATCCCAGTTTAAATCAGCAGAGGGGCCAAAGTCATCCAAGGTTCTCAAATTATAGTGTTGATTCTCTGGCGCAGTAACAAAGGGAAGGATAAAATCTGTTAATGCCAGAGCCTTTTCATTCTGTCCCTCGAGGTTGGTGACTGCCTGCTGGCTTGCCGTTCGCAACTCAACAAAAGTAGTGGTATCCGGAGTGACAACATCAAATTTTCGATGAATATAAATATGCCGCGCAGATTTTACATTATAAGCACCGGCTAAATCAATTTTGTCATCGGGAAAAACAGTTTGCCTGGTTTCGGTCAAAATATGCCCTAATAGCAGGTGTTCCCAGATATTGTTAGCGTAATTTTTTACTGAGGCGGAAAAGCCGTCATCGCCGACAATCTGGTAAGAGTACAATCGCCGCGTTTCGTGCAGATTGCCATTTTTATCTTTGAATAGAGGAATTAAAGTAGTATCGATGAAAGAACTGAGCTGGATTGCTTCCTCGCCATCAGCATCGATTTTAGCCAGATCAGCAAAAACTCTTTTGATGGAATCGTTTTTGAAATGAATCCACAAAAAGTTTTCCTCTTCTGATGCAGGCGTTGAAGGATTATCCTTATCACAGGTCAATGTCAGTGTTAGGCAGAGGGCAAATAAAATTGCGCAGAGCCACATTCGGAATCCAATAAAAAACATACGAACCTCCAAAAGTTAATAAGATTAAAAGTGAGTGACCATCTCCGCGAAAAGATAAGGACTTCGAACGCCAGTTGCTCCCGAATGGCTGAGCTAATCGCCTAATCACTGAGAAATCTTGGAGGTTTTCCTTAGCAGCACAAATGTAAAAATATTTGCAGACTATTTCAGGATCTCCTTTCCTAGTACGGGAGGCATGGTCGTTTCCCAC
This sequence comes from uncultured Cytophagia bacterium, assembly GCA_964571835.1. Classification (GTDB taxonomy): domain Bacteria; phylum Zhuqueibacterota; class Zhuqueibacteria; order Thermofontimicrobiales; family Thermofontimicrobiaceae; genus CAZNDR01. The sequence continues at coordinate 4,934 of CAZNDR010000019.1, forward strand.
CAAACCCTATCGGTCTAATTACCTTAGGCAATCCTTTAGGTTAAAAGACTCGGAGATATGGCTTACCAAACGTTTATTAAAATGACAGTGATTTTTCTATTTTTATTTGACCTTTCTGTTGATCACTTTAGTTGAGATATGCCAGGCAGCAAGTCCGGCACTCAGTCCTATTAAAATATGGCCGAGCGCATAGACGAAAATCAATAAGCTTATTGGCATTGTTTTCAGATGAAGCATGGTGAAAAACCCGGCTTTGAACGTTTCAAAATAGGCGGTGTCGATCAGATCGCCACTTAAAATAAAAGCATGGAAGGCAGTTATGCAAAACACCAGCGCACCTGTTAAGAGGAAGCCGAGGCGTCGCTGTTTGAAAAGCAAAATCATAAGCTCGCCGGCCAGAGATTCGAGCAACAGGGCGATAATTGGTCCTTCCAGGTAAAATCTCGAAAGCAGAGATTTTATCAAAGCAGCAGAAATCCCCAGCAAAATAATTGATCCCAGCACCGGCACTACAGATCTTCCGATTAAGATTATAACCACTGCAAAAAATGACAGCCACAGACCGGCTATTACCATATTTATATTTTTTAGCCAACCACCAGCATATACTTCTTCCACTGCCCATATAATCGCCAGAAAAATAATAATGGAAATATTAATGACAATTTTTCTTAGCTTCATTTTGCTTTCTATTCTAGTAATTTCGATGAGCAAGGTAAATTAAGAACTGACATATTTTATTAAGTTAGAAATATGTCAGTTCTGGTAAACAGCTAACAAAAGCTCACTTGCGTAAATTTTGAATAGTTTAGAAAGCGATTTGGAACTGAAGTTGGAGCACGTCATTCTTTAGTTTTGAATCAGCACCCCAATCGTTCTCTTCCAATTTCATAATGTAATTGAGATAAATCATGGCATTGATGCCATCGATGTAATGATTGGCGCCAATAGTGACCCACGAAGAAGCGTCGTCTTTAACATCTGAATTCGGGTCTAAGGATTCGTATCTGCCGAGCAATTCGATTTTGTCAGTTACTTTGTAGCCGAGCTGCCCGTAAAAACCGCTGCTGCTCACGTTATCGATATTTTCGCCGACTTCATCGGTGGCCATAATGTATTCGCCTTTAAGCGATAGTTTATCTTTATTCAGCGTACCGAAGAAAGCATAGCGATTGTAGGCTAAATCAGCCTTATCAGCCATCAGCATATTGCCCATCCAGCCATAGGCACCAAGGCTAATTTTGGCAAAATCCGTCGGCGGCTTAAAGGCTAACTTGAACATAAAGTCTTTGCCATCGTTGTTATCGGAAACATTATTGGTGGGACCATTGAACAAGCCTAAATTAATGTCAACAAGTTTCAGCGCTGTCTCTGTCTGAAAACCAGTTTGACGCCACATAGCGTACTTGCTCAGGAAAAGTGGATAATTGATCATATCCAGCATTGAGGTTGGTGCTGGCATGTACAAACTGAAATTTGGCAAAAATCTTCCGACGGTGATGCTCGTTTTAGGTAGCACATTGACAAAAATCATTTTAAAATCGAGAAGTTCTGGCGCGCTTTTGGTTTCGGTCTGCACAAAATATTTCACCTTATCCGGGACAATGGTCCCCCAGAAGAGAAAGCGAGCGCGGTTAAGCGTAAATTGTCCATTGACGTTGTTTTCATCATCTGACATTGTGTAATCATAGCCAGCTTGAAGAATGCCGCCAATTTTTAAATCACCTTTACCGACTTTAATCTCAGCCATCTGGGCAAAAAGATAATTAGCGAACACCAGTGCAAAAACAGCGACGATGACAAAAAGAAGCTGTGTTTTTCTCATTGATTCCTTCTCCTTCATGAAAGCTAGTTGTTTTGTTTGTTAAAAGTAAAGAAAAATGTAGTTCTATTTTTTGATTATCTCCTCCTCTTGCAAGCGTTTAAATATTAATTTTGTTTTATTAATGGTATCAAAAATTAAACTTGAGGTAATGGTTGCCGAGGTGATCGCATCAGTAGCTGGATCGAACTCAAAATTCTGGAAAATGGATTGACCGACCAGCTGCTGTCGATATTTTTTTATGTCGTCTTGATCCCATTGTCGGTTAAATGACTTTGGCAAGTAAATAGGGACAAAATGGGTTAGGTTGCCTTCAAGATCAAAGCCATACCAAAAATGAGCATCATGACAAACATCGCAGACCGTGTTGCGAAAAACCTCCTCGAAAAAAAATGTCGAAGTACGATTTTTTGATGTTAATTGAGCTTTATAAATTGTATTATTATCAATGGTTATCGGCTCTAACTTTTTAATCATAAAACCATTAGCCTGAAGACATTCTTTTACTTTGATTAAAAAATCTTCTTCGGTAGTGTTGGCAGTTGGAATTTTTGTCCAGCCACTTGTATTGTCAGCTGAACTGTCACTTAATACCAAAACATCCGGCTGCAAGAGTTCTTCAATCGCTTTTAAAAATTCATCTTTTGATGCCGCTATTCCCAGATAGGTGGCGCTGACTGTACCATTCTGATCTGTTGTTTTCTTGACGATTACAGTGAATGGCGCTTTTGGCCTTCCTAATTCGTCGTGAATCTTAAAATCAAGATCCGGCATTAATGGAAAAGGGATATGTTGTTCAGCTTGATAGATTTGAATTTGCTTGCTGCTATTGCCCAATCCCACGCCCAACAATTTTACTTTATTTTTCAGAATAGGATTTTGCTCAATCTCGAAATAGAGTTCATTTAGAATCGGTGCAAATTGTTGACAGTGGGCGCAGTATTTATTAAAGAACTCAATGATGATGAGCTCAGCTTTAATATCTTCAATGCCAAACCGATTACTATCGGGAACGCCAAGATAGATTTTTTCCGCAGCGGTTAAAAGTCCTTCCAGCTTTAGTCTTGGGAAAGAATCACCAGCCTTTAACAGAGCCTTGTCATAACCTTTATGATAATAGGGAGAGATTGCCATCCCGATAAACAGGATGGCAATTAATCCCAAAATACCGATAGTGCTAAACCGTTTCATCGACTTGTTTTTCTTTATTTTTTCTTATTCGTTGGTTGCGTTTATTGAATAGCATTGCCAAAGCGCCGGTAGCAAACCAAAGTGGCATTTGTGGTTTGAACAGTTTGCGCCAGGCATAGCGTTCGAACCGGTCTAATTGGCGCCATCCCAGCTGGAAATACTTTTCTGGTTCATGTAGCAGGTAGATCCAGCGTACATCTCCGGCATCCAATAATTTTGCCTGGGGATGGTCATTTTTTAGCTGTGCCAAACGTTCTTTCGCGGTCTGCAAGATTTTATCGCGGTCGCCAAACGAAAGCGCGCCAGTGGGACAAGCTTTGACACAGGCGGGCTCTAAACCATTAGCAATGCGGTCATGACAGAAGGTGCATTTCGCCCATCGTCCTGTTGTGGCATCTTTTCGAGGAATGCTGTAAGGACACATCTCTTTGAGATCTTCGGTTATTTTGCTGGTTGCTGGGGAATAGACCACGGCGCCATTGTCATCGATTATCGCCGAGCCGGGGGCAGAATCATCCGCGGCAGCTTTGCAGGGAGGCTCCAAACAATGGCGGCATTGATCTTTCACAAAAGTCCAATCAATTTTGCCATTGCTTTCAGTCTCCTTAAACCGAACCAGCGTCCATGTGGTAGCAGAAAGGTCCTGCGGATTTTGATGCGAGCCGACATTTATCGTCTTTTCGCCCGGCAGTTGATTCCACTGTTTGCATGCCACCTGACATCCCCGGCAGCCTATACATTTAGAAAGGTCGATTAACACTGATTTTCCGTTCATGATTACACCTCCTTCCTGACATTAACCAGGAATGCCTTTGACTCAGGAATCATGGTATTAGCATCACCGATGTTGGGCGTTAACGTATTGGCACTGCCACCTTTGGCTAATCCCATGAATCCAAAACACCAGGGCAAACCAACTTCGTGAACCATAATGTCGCCAATTTTAAATGGTTTGAAACGCAAGGTCACAATCGCTTTCGCTTGCACACTGCCTCGAGCTGATTCGACGATCACTTTTTCACCATTTTTTATGCTTAATTCATTGGCAAGTTCCTGACTCATCTCAACAAACATCTCTGGCTGCAATTCTACTAACCAAGGCACCTGACGCGTCATGGCTCCAGTTTGCCAATGTTCAGAGACTCGATAAGTCGTGGCGACAAATGGGAAGCGCGGATCGCACACCTGGGCATATTTGTCCTTAGTGCCGCTAACTCTATCCCATCGTTTGGCAGTTGGATTGACCAGTACTTTGGATAGTAGATTTTTTTGCACAGGACATTCCAAAGGCTCATAATGCTCTGGGAAGGGACCATCAGCCAATCCCGGCCCATACAGACGACCAAAACCTTCTTTGGTCATAATAAAGGGATATTTACCTGCTGCTTTATTGCTCAGAGGAGGCGCTGGTCCGTCCGGTACATCGCCGATCCAACCACCTTTGCCCTCATTGGCGGCTGCATCCCAGCGGATCACCGGATGTTCTTTGTCAAATGGCTGCCCATTCAAATCGACAGAGGCGCGATTGTAGAGAATGCGTCGATTGACAGGCCATGCCCACGCCCAGTTCGAGTATAAGCCAATGCCTGAGGCATCTTTATTATCTCGGCGAGCTGCCATATTCCCATTTTCGTTGTAACTGCCGGAATAAATCCAGCAACCGGAGGAGGTGCTGCCATCGTCCATTAATTTAGTAAAGTTGAGAATCAATTTGCCGGTCGTCAGATCGTAGCCATTGATCTCTTTAGCAATTAGGTGAATATCAACTTTACCATTGGTGGCATAATCCCATTTTAGGTTGAGAATAGGCTCCGGAAATTTACCACCTTTCTTCTCATACAATTCACGCACTTTATTAAATAGCTCATAGATGATTTCACCATCAGCCATCGCCTCTCCTGGCGGAAAAACGGCTTTATAGCGCCATTGCATCAAGCGACTGCTGTTGGTGATGCTGCCCTCTTTTTCCATGGAAGCAGCACAGGGCAGCAAAAAGACCTCAGTCTTGATCTTTTTGGCATCAGCGCCCGGTCGTTTCCAGAAGGCACCAGTCTCTGTTTCCCAGAGGTTCACATTGACCAGCCAATCCAGATTCCCCATAGCTTCAGCAGTTTTTTGAGAATTGGGTCCGCTCACTGCCGGATTCATGCCCCAGGCAAAAAATCCTTTAATGTTGCCTCGAGACATTTCATCGAACAGTGTAATCCAGGAATAATTAGCGCCATCGTTCACCTTGGGCATCCAGGAATAACCAAAATCATTCTCTTTGGTGGCTTTGGCGCCGAACATCGCTTTCAGAAAGCTGACCACATATTTCGGATAGTTGCTCCACCAGTTCACGCTCAGGGGATCACTGGTCTTGGGAGTATTGGGCTGATTATATTCCGCCAAAATAGTTTGCGAAGCATTACTGGATTTTAGATATCCGGGCAAGATATGAAATAGCAACGCATGGTCCGTCGAGCCCTGAACATTGGATTCGCCGCGAAGCGCATTGACGCCTCCGCCGGCCACGCCAATATTCCCTAACAACAATTGAACAATTGACATCGCCCGAATATTTTGTGTGCCGACCGTATGTTGCGTCCAGCCCATAGCATACATGATCGTTCCAGCTTTTCCCACTTTGCCCGTCTCAGCGTACGTTTGGTACACTGCCAATAGCTTATCGACCGGCGTACCGGTGATTTTTGAGACTGTTTCTATATCATAACGGGAATAGTGCTTTTTGAGCAATTGGAAGGCACACTTTGGATGGGACAGGGTTCTATCCTGCAGAGCAATGCCCTTCTCATCCACTTGATAAGACCAGGTTGCTTTATCATATTTGCCAGTCTTCTCATCATAACCAGAAAATAAACCGTCCTGAAAATCGAATTTTTCGCTGACGAGAAACGAAGCATTGGTATATTCGAGGATATATTCTTTATTATAAAGAGCGTTGTCCAGAATGTACTTGATCATCCCGCCTAAAAATGCGATGTCCGTGCCTGAGCGCAATGGAGCATAAATATGCGCTTTGGACGAGGTTCTGGTAAAACGCGGATCGACATTAATCAACGTTGCCCCTCGTTCAATTGCTTTGGTCACCCATTTGAAGGAAATCGGATGGTTTTCAGCCGCATTGCTGCCCATGATTAAAATACAATCACTATTTGCCAGATCATTCCAATGATTGGTCATGGCACCGCGTCCAAACGACTCTGCCAGAGCCGCAACAGTCGCCGAGTGTCATATCCGCGCCTGGTGTTCAATATACACCAGGCCCAATGATCTAAGCATTTTTTGATAAAGCCAGCACTCTTCATTATCCATCGCCGCACTGCCCACAGAAGCCATCGCGGTGGTGCGGTTGACTACCTGGCCCTTATCATTTTTTTCGGTGAATGAGGCGTCACGCGTCTCTTTGATACGCTCGGCAATTTTTTTCAACGCCCAGTCCCATGACTTGTTCTCCCATTTGGTCCCGTAGGGTTTACGGTACATCACCTTCGTGATCCGCTGCTCATTGTTGGCTAATTGAAACAACGATCCACCTTTACTACACAACGAACCGCGATTGATGGGAGAATCCGGGTCGCCTTCCGTGTTGATCACCTTGCCATCTTTAGCAGCAACGATAATGCTGCATCCCACTCCGCAATAGGGACAGATGGTGGTGGTTTCTTTAGCGTATTTTAGCTTAAAATCGGTGGTTGGTTTGGCATAAGCTGTTTTCCAGCCAAAACTGCTAATCGCTAATCCAGAACCGGCTACCCAAGAAGTTGCTAAAAATCCTCTTCTTGATACATTCATATAAGCCTAATCCTCCTCATAAATTAAAGTAAGATTTTGAGTTAAACATTATTCTTTTCTATCTCGGTCCACCAAACTGCATTTTTAAAACCTTCCTTAGCAGCTAATTCATCCAAAAAATGAGATGCCATATCTTCTGTCGTCATTAAAATATCAGCCTGGTGATTGTTCTCTCTTTCATCGATGGTTTTGAGGTATCTCATACAATTATCACAGACATAGACGCGATAGAATTTATTCTTTTCATCATAAAAATATCGTAGCTGATCTTGATTCTTATTCAAACAAAAAGGACATTGTATCCGAGTAAAAGTCCACTGGGTATTACAGGTCGAGCACCAAAGAAATTTTTGGCCAACTTCTTTTTCTAACCGTGCCATGGCAGGAGCATTTCCGCACAATGGGCATAGCGGTTTGAACCAAACAAATTCTGCTTGACTTAATTGTGGCTGAAACATTGCTCGATAAAAATCAAAAAAAGGCAAGCTGATGGTTTTGGCCATAAAAACCAGCAAGCCCGGCTCGATGTTTATTTGTCGAGCTAATTCGACAAAATAAGTAGCATTATTAGCTACAAAATTTTTGATCAGCTTTTTGCCAACAAATTCTTTTTTTAGAAAAGCGCGACGCAAGCGGTTAATATCATCAGCAGCAAATTGAGCCGGATACCGTTTAAATAGCGTCAACAACGATCGAAAAAAGGAATTGACAAACGAATCGTCGATGTAGACATCGTTGAGATCAATCAAAGGTAAGCCAGCCGATAGACGATGATCCATTTCGGTTCTTTGGCTGAGCAGCGATAGCTTCTCACGGTTTAATTTAGCCTTTTTCTTCTGCTGCAGCTGAAGAAGGCGTTGATAAAATTCCAAATAGTCATCCAAGAATTGACCGTATTTTTTCAAGTAATTTATCTGCTGTTTGATTTGAAAAGAATTTTTCATACGCTTGCTTTATTCGATTCTCCAGCTATTAGTATAAACGTTCATACGTTCGCCCCGAGCGAAACCAATCAACGTCGATCCCAATTCCTCAGCAATTTTGATGGCGGCGAAAGTAGGTGCGGTTCTGGAAACCAAAATCGGTATTTTCCACCGTGCAGCCTTTAGCAAAATTTCTGACGAAACGCGACCGCTGGTCATAAGAATTTTATTGTCGCCAACGATAGCTTTAATGAAACATTCGCCGATTATTTTGTCAACAGCGTTGTGACGACCAATATCTTCTCTGGAAAATAAAAAATTTTCCTGCTCATATAGCGAGGCGCAATGAGCACCGCCGCTCTTTTGGAACATAGCAGATTGGCATTTTAAATCCGAAGAAATACTAGTAATCACCTTGCTGCTTATGGTTAATTTGCTGTTGATAAATTCGTTGTTCTTTTCATTAAAAATGTTATGAAATGTTAATCCGCGCGCACAACCTGAGGTAACCGTCCTTCCTTTGCTAAAATTCTCATCAATTTTAAATTCGTGCTTTAAGGTGAACCACACCACTCCCTTGCTTTCATTGAGCAAAATATTTTCTATCTCTGCTCGCCTGATCAAAATTCCTTCGGAAAACAAAAAGCCCACTGCTAAACTTTTTAGATGAGTCGGCGAACAGAGCAAGGTAACCAGTTCTTGATCATTGATAAAAATTGTTAAGGGCGTCTCATTGACAACAACATCCCGTTGAATTTTCTTTTGACTGCCTATTATCTGAACGATATCGATGGTTTTTAATTGATCATCCACGATTAAGTTTTTTGGCTAACACCAAATCCTCTCTGGTATTAATATTAAAGAAAAATTTCTCCACTGAAGCAAATTTGTTGCACGGCACTTCTTTGACTTTCAATTGAGCATAACAGTCTTTTATTTTCAATTTATTGTGCTGTATATTGGTTAAGATGGGACCAAGACACTGTTTTGAATAAATAGCAAATAATGGTTCAACGAAACCTTTATATTGAGGCAAGATAATGTCATAATCATCATCTAACGTATAATTCTGAAGAAACTTAATGATGAGCGGATTGATGAAAGGCATATCACAAGCGACAACAAAATTATAAAAATTGGTAGATAGTTTCAATCCAGTATAAAGGCCTCCTAATGGGCCATTATTCGGAAAAAGGTCGCTGGCTAATGTTACTCCGAGGTTAGGATAGCCATTCGAATGATTGGTGATAACAAAAACTTCATCGAATAAGTGCTTAAATAAAAACACTGTATTTTCGATAATGGTATTTTGACCCATTTTTATCAGAGCTTTATTGATCGAAATTCGGCTGTTCTTGCCTCCAGCCAAGATAATGCCCGTCATTCTGTCTTTCATTATTCGCCTAATAAATTAGATTTTTTTGTTCAAGGCAGCACCAATTGCGGCAGACAAATTTTTTTTGTTGGGTGGTGCGACAATCATGGGAAACACACCTTCGCTGAGAATCTTTCCGCCACTTCGTTTGTCAATTTTTTTTGCCAGCGCAATCAAGGGAATTTTAGGACGCATCCGTCGGATCAAGCGAATTGCCTTCAATGCTTCCATTTCTTTTATATCCAAATCGAAAACAATAGCATTAAAATCATCCTCTTGCAGAGACAACAAAATGTCAGCCATCCTTTTTTGGACAATCGTTGCTACGCCTAACTCAGCAGCAACTTCTTCGCATAGGTGAATATTGGCTACGGTTTTGCTTCCGACCAGAATGTTGCATGGTAACATTTCTGTCCTCTCATTAGCGTTTTTTTATTTTATCAATAACCATACCAAAAAGAGGGCAATAAATAAAAATTATGTCCAATTGTTAATTAGTTAACTCTTTGAAAAACAGTTGTTGAAAAGCGTGCGTTTGGTTTTGGTTAGAGCAGGTATTCACCGAGCGGAGAAAGTGTGAAATATATGTCTCACCTCAAAGTTTAAAAATCGACTATCTGCAACGGAATCAAAGAATTATTAAAGGTGTGACAGCCAGACAAAAGTGAGACGTTGTTTTCTCATTAGCGACTACGCCAGCTTACTGGATCTAGTCCATATCGGTTCAATAAACGATACAGGTTGCGCCGCGTCATTTGAGAAATTTCAGATATTTTGGTGACATTGCCATTGCACTCTTTTAACAATTTCAGCAGATAAGTTTTTTCAATTTCTTCGACAGCGCGATTTTTAGCTTCAGCTAAAGATATGCTGGTCAATGGCTGATAGTCAAGTTGAATTGGTGCAGCTTTAACGATAGTTGCTGGCAAATCATGCGGCATAATCACTTCATTTTTAGAAAACGAAATGGCATGTTCGATTACATTTTCCAATTCCCGGACGTTGCCAGGCCAATCATAGCGCTCGAATAGTTCCATTACGCGCGAATGAAAACCAGTAATATTTTTACTGGACGATCTGAGTTGCTGACGCAAAAAATGTTCAGCCAAGAGGGGAATGTCTTCTTTGCGCTCGCGCAAGGAGGGGATATGAATATTGACAACATTGATCCGATAATAAAAATCGTCGCGAATCAAGCCCTTTTGTTGTGCTTGTTGCAAATTTCTGTTGGTCGCTGAGATCAAACGGATATCGATTTGCAGCAGTTCATTGCCGCCCACATGTCGCAATTGCTGATCTTGCAACACTCGCAGCAACTTAGCTTGCAGGTTCAATGGTAATTCGCATACTTCATCCAAAAAAAAAGTTCCGCCATCAGCAAATTCCAATAGGCCAAGTTTGGTTTTGGTGGCGCCGGTAAAAGCGCCTTTTTCATAGCCGAATAGCTCTGCCTCAAACAGGTTTTCTGGGAAGGCGCTGCAATTTACCGGCACAAAAGGATTAGCCTGGCGCGGGCTTTTAGTATGAATACTTCGAGCGATAAGTTCTTTGCCAGTCCCGCTCTCGCCGGTAATGAGAATATTCGCCTCAGAGCCAGCCACACTTTCTATCATGTCAAAGACTTTTTTCATGGCTGAGCTTTGACCAATGATGTTATCAAAACCATATCGATCCTGAAGCTGCAATAGCAAATTAGAACGTTCCCGATAGAGCTTTCTTTGCTGCAAGCCCTTTTCAATAATTACTTTCAAATGCTCAATTTCAAATGGCTTTTCGATAAAATCAAATGCGCCAGCTTTCATTGCCTTGACTGCCCGGTCGATCGTGCCATAAGCAGTAAAAATTACCAGAGGTGTTTGGGGAGCCAAATCATTGGCTTTTTTTAAAATTTCTATGCCGTCTTTGTCTGGCAATAAAAGATCACACAAGATGAGATCAAATTCATCATGGAGAAGCAACTCAATGGCAAGCTGGCTATTATCAACCAAAATTGGCTTGTAGCCCAACGCCTCTAATATCTTGCCGCAACCATTGAGCATGTCCTTTTCATCATCGATAATTAGAATTCGCGATTTATATTGTCGAGTAGTCATATGATTATTCCTTTCATATTTTTTTTCTATGCGAATCAGTTCAATTCCTCTCACAGAAACGGACTTGTGGATTTCCCGCATCCGGCTCTTCGGATTAGCTCACTGATACATCTGACAAAGCCAGAAGCGAGGCACTAGTTTCGGCTTTAGCAACGGGTAATGTTCCAAATAGTTGGTGAATTTCTGCCAATTCATCATACGTTCCTGACTACGGCGGTTCAACCATTTCCGAACCGTCTTCAGCGTAACTTGGTAAAATCTGGAAATGGCAACATAATTTTCGCTGACGCCATAATTGTGATAATGGCCACGCAGCGTAGCCGCTCAGATTTTCCACCACTGTTTGGTCGCTACCACATTTCTTATGGCATTCAACCAGCCGTTCATTTCTCGGCATTTGGCTGAAAATTTCTTGCGACTGGTCTTGCGTCCCAGCTTAAAATTGCCCCGCCTCGATTTATCGCATTAGCGCCTGAATCCCAGAAAGTCAAGGGTATTCATCCGACGATGCTGGCGTCTGGCGTTCTCTTGTTCAAAACGCCCAAAACTGATCGGGCGGCTTTTGCTCAAATGCCATGGCAAACCATATTTATTGAACCGGATTTCCAGCCACGTTCAATACGCCGCGCATCATCGGCATTGCGGACGAGGCATACAAAATCATCAGCGTACCTGATTAGCTCACCTTACCCGCGCCCATGTGTTTTCACTATCGTCTCGTACCACATGTCCAAGTACGTAGCGCAGGAAAATGTTTGCTAACATCGGACTGACGATATTACCCTGCGGCGTCTCCAGGTCCGTCATTATCAGTTTTCCATTGTCAACGCAGCCTGCTTTCAGAAACTTCTCGACCAACTCTATCATTGTCCTATCCACAATCCGGAGGCGTATAAATTCCATCAGCCGATCATGTGGCACACTGTCGAAAAATTCATAAAAGCTCGTTCGTAGATAGCTTCCAGTATCCACGCGATGGCTCGCTCTACTATCTTGTTCTCTAGAACTAGTATTCCTAACGGTCGCTTCCCCATCTCGCTCTTGGGTATGCAGACGAGCGTCGCCGCTGTCGGTTGGTATCTCTTGCTTTTCAGTCTCAATACCAAACTCTCCAAATTCCCTTCCAGCTCTCTGCCATAATCTTCCCCACTTACTTTGTCTATTCCTACCGCCTTATGCCGGTTCAGGCTCAGGTAGCAAGCCCGCAGAAATTCCTTGTTCAGCAAATATGCAACACTCGTAAATTTGAACCCAGTATCTCTTCGGGCATGTTCAGATAGGAGAGATAATTTTGTCCAGGTATCTTCCCCTTCAGCGTGTGGCATGACCAATCCTCTCTTCCTGCGTTAACCCGCTGACCCCTTCGGATGTCTTTAGCCCACTGGACGCAACAGTCATTACACTGCCTACTCCCCACCTATGAGTCAGTCCGACTACCGAAGCGCCATACCGCCGCATCACTCCTTCAAATTCTTGACAGCTTCCGTTCGGTACGTTTCGGTTCTCGCAAGTTGCAATATAGACCGTTTGCTTGCCTGCCACAACCTAAGAGCCCGGCACGTCAACTGAGCACTCAGCTGTGGCGTACGCTTGATGCCAGCTTCCAAAAGATGAAACCCTTGACCCGGTGCAACAAGGATTATTT
>CAZNDR010000020.1:0-3901 GCA_964571835.1 uncultured Cytophagia bacterium
ATAAAAATCACTTTGGATAAAGAAAATGTTCGAATGCTTCGAAGAACCGATATAGATGTCATTAATATTGTCAATCCGAAAGAGGTTGATCTGGTGGTGGCAAAATTAATAAATAAAAAAGTGCCAATTACATTTCAAGGTGTTGTTAAAACGCTGCCTGGTTATACTAAAGTGCAGGACATTCACTTGGAGCCTGATTCGGTGTTTGTCATAGGTCCGCAGGCAGAAATTGATTCTGTCTCCTCAGTGGCGACTGAACATAAAAATTATCAGAATGTCAAAAGAAATTTGGAAAAGACCATCCGCTTGATAAAGCCAAAGCAGCAGCATGTCGCCTTAAATTTTGATGAAACGCGCTTGTCAGTACAAATTCAAAAACTCATGGAAAAACGAATTGTTGAAATACCGATCAAAGTTATCAATTCACCGGAAAATATTAAAGTAACAGTTATCCCCTCGACTCTTTCTTTGATTATTGAAGGCGGCACCGAATTATTGTTAAACGTGACGCAAAAAGATGTCACCGCTTACATCGATTATGCTAAAGCAATTGAATCCAAAGAAAAGAGCCATCCAGCTTATATTCTTATACCATCGGGCATGCGTTATCGCGATGTGAAACCGATGAAGTTTAAAATTGTCGTTGAAAGAATATATCTACCAAATGAGAGTAAAGAATAGTAATGACCATATTAGGAATTGAGACATCATGTGATGAAACCGCGGCAGCCATTTATCGTCCTCATGAATTATTATCCAACATTATTTCTTCGCAGACAATTCATCATCAATTTGGCGGAGTTGTGCCGGAACTGGCTTCGCGCGAACATATTCGCTTGATCCTGCCAATTATAAAAGAATCACTTTATAAGGCAAACATGAGTTTGGGCAATCTGGACGGCATAGCAGTCACGCAAGGACCCGGATTAGCCGGCTCGCTGTTGGTGGGCATTAATCTGGCGAAAGCGTTGGCGTGGGCACTGGAAATTCCTTTCATCGGCGTAAATCATATCGAAGGTCATATTTTTGCCATAAATCTTTCGCAAGAGGTAGACTTTCCGTTTGTTTGCTTAGTGATTTCTGGTGGTCATACTCAATTGGTGTTAGTGCCTGACTTTGGCCAATATGAAATTTTGGGGAAAACCTATGACGATGCAGCCGGTGAAGCTTTTGATAAAGTCGCTAAGATGCTAGAATTGGGCTATCCCGGTGGACCAATTATCGATGAGTTAGCAAAGAGCGGAAACGAAAAATTTGTGGCTTTCCCCAGAGCATTGCTGAAGCAAAAGAATTATAATTTTAGTTTCAGTGGTTTGAAAACTGCCGTTATGTATTATTTAAAAGGCTTGACTGAGGAGCAAAGAAAAATGCAAGCGGCCGATATTGTCGCCAGTTTTCAGGCAGCGCTGGTTGATGTCCTTATTACAAAAACGATGAGTGCAGCTAATGACCTTGATGTCAAAAATATTGTGTTAGCAGGTGGCGTAGCGCGGAATAGTTATTTACGTGCCTCTTTTCAAGCTATAGCCTTGAAAAAGAATCTGAATCTCTTTATTCCTGATCCGATATTTTGCACTGATAACGCAGGAATGATTGCTTATCTCGGTTACAAAAAACTGAGCCAAGGAAAACAATCAGCATTTGATATGGCTCCAGAGGCCGGTTTAAAACTTAATCAACAAAATTAGCTGAGGCATTTCTCGAAGATTTTGATATATTGCTAAAGCAGAAGAATTATATTTTCCTGAAGAGTCGCTCAACAAATTCAAGAGCTTTTTTCTTCAAAATTGCTCTTTATTTCTGAATTTATCTAACTCGCGTCTTTCTTTTTTGGTGGGGCGTCCTTTATATTTGGGCCGATTCAATCTAGAGGATTGGTAAAACAGGCTGCGAAGCTCATCAGCTGCTTTTTCTTCGCAAGTTGGTTCATGTTCATGGTATAAAAGTCGGGCATCGGCTGCTTTGATGCTTTTGGTGACAATGTTGAGCACATCGAAAGTTCGCGTCCGCCATTTGAATTTTATCTCAATCGTGTCGCCAATCTTAATCAATCTTGATGCTTTGACACTCTGATTATTAATTTTTACTTTTCCCTGGTTGCAGGCTTCAGCGGCTTGATTGCGCGTTTTAAAGATGCAAGCAATTTTCATCCATTTGTCGATGCGTAATGATTTTTCTGAGCATTCTATCACAATAATATGCTTCCATAAAATTTATGGCTGTGGTCTCTCTTGCTTATAACAGATCGTGATGGCCGTTCTTTAAAAAGCAGTGGCTAATATAACAACTCTTTTATACTTAATCAATAGAAAAGTTGGTTGAAAATTCAATTGCATCTTAATTTAAATATAAGTAACTTTTCAAAGTTTTGATCAAGATAAACAGATTATTTTCTTCTCTCAGATGATTTTTGCAGGTCAGTTTTTTAGCCATCAGGCAAGGGCACAGAAGTGTCGCTTTTTAAATTAAAATCACTGTAAATAAAGCTAATAAGAGTCATGAAAAAATTCTTCTGGCTGATAATTCTCTTGGTAATTTTAACTTTATTATTTTTCGCCTGCGAAATTGATCATGGGCTGTACCCGGTTAGTTACAAAATTACCGGCACTATTTATTTTTTTAAAGGAGAGCCACCTAAAAATACCGATCGCATTGAAGTTTTTGCATTGAAGGAGTTCCCGCCTCAGGATCCACAAAATTTCCTTTATTTGGGGCGATCTGGAGAGTTGGATTATAGCCAGAGAGACTCTATTAATTATGAGGTTCAGGTATCTCGAACCTCGTACCAACTCATCGGATTGTTGTGGAAGGAAGCGGGCGAAGACTGGAACCTAACAGGGTTGATGGGATTTTATACCGGCGGACTGGAATCATTTTTCCCCGACTCAGTCGTTATTAGCAAAGAAAAGTCTGTTGCCGAAAAGGTAAATATCTATGCCAACTGGGATCGCGTGTCAAAAGAGGCAGCTATTTCAGGCAAAATTACCTATACCGGAAACTGGCCGAATGATACCCAAATGCTCTTGCTGGCCGTTTATCCCATAAAACCAGTTAACGACTTTAGCTACCTCTTATTTGAAAATTTGGATTATACCCAACCGATAATGGTTGACTCTTCCAGCTATCGCTTGAAAGTCAATTCAGGGATTTATAATTATATTGTTCTATTTTGGGTTGGCAAAAATATTAAAAATTTAGCTGATTTAGTTGAGCTCGGTTTTTATCAAGAAATAAATAATCCTGGACAACCTGGAACAGTAGTTATTTTAAATAATGAAGAAAAACAGAATGTGGATATTCATGTCAATTTTGATAAACCAAATTTCCCTATCATGAACAAACTATAGCAGGCAAAAATCTGTCACGGCAATCTGGTCAAATCAATGACGAATATAAATATCAAAGTATTTTTAGTAGTGTTGACGATAATATTTTTTTCAATTCTGATTATCACTGATATTGAGGCGGAAAATGGTACCATAAGCGGCATCGTATCGGAAAGCCAATCAGGTGATAAATTGCCAGGTGTTAATATCCAGATAGAAGGAACTACCTTGGGCGCAAGCAGCGATAGTCGAGGAAAATACGTTATCTATCGTGTTCCAGCTGGCAGTTACACCATAAATGCTTCAATGATCGGACACCTGACCACACGCGTTAAAAATGTTCAGGTCTTGTCGAACATGGAGACAATAGTAGACATTAGCTTAGAAGAAACCGTTATCAACTTTGACCCAGTGATTGTTTCCGCCAATAAGATGCAAAGAAATGTGGATGCTACCGCCAATAGTGTGGCTTTGGTTTCGGCGCCGGAAATTAAAAGGCGAAATGCTTTTCGAGTCGATCAGGTACTTGAAGCCATGCCTGGAGTTAATTTTATCCGCGAGCAGGTGAATATTCG